>DATGJK010000470.1:0-10670 GCA_035295245.1 Acidobacteriaceae bacterium | reverse complement strand
GGGGGATGAGCTAAAGTTCGCCTACGATATCGTTACGCACTTCGGATCTCTTTGGCTGTTTTATTGGGGTCATTCAACGCCGGGGTCCTTTATCTTGTCACGACCTATTGCTTTGCGTGTTAATCCCGCCCGTTGGGGCATTCGCCTTCCTATTGATGAGCCGGGGATGGACAAACGCGCTAGGAACTTCGAACAGTGAGATGGTGAAGGGCTGGACAAAGTCCGGATTCTGGATACTCCTGATTGTGCTTTACGCAGTCGGTCTGGCCATGCTCCTTTACAAGCACTTCTTCATGTGACTGCTTTCATTATTTGTTCCGTTTATCAATCTCCTCACCAGCGACCTTACGAGGGGCCGTACCCGGTGCTCGGGCAGCCAGGTCCACCTTTGGGTGGGGTTCTGTTCCGGCATGAGTCCACTGGCCCGCCGGGTGCATCATGGATAGAGGAGCTGTTGATGCGCGAAGTGACTCTGCGGATTGAAAACATGCATTGCGGGGCCTGCGTGAAGCGGGTTTCGGGGGCGCTGGAGAAGATTCCCGGGGTTCAGGTAGGCGAGGTCCGGGTGGGCGCGGCGCGCGTGCAGGCGCCGGAGAATGTGCCGGAGAGCACGATCGTGGGCGCGGTGGAGAAGGCCGGCTATCCGGCGGCCGTCGAACACTGAGCGTGTGATCCACGCCGGCCTCTTCGAAGGAATGCCGGCTGAAGCCCGTTGATCCTGCCGACACCTGGCGGCACGGCTGAAGCCGTGCCCTTTCAAATCACTCCTTTCCAAACAGGCTCGAGGGCCCGGAGGCATCATGCCAGCCACAGAGACAGCCGAGGTCGAAAAGAAACCGGCTGCGTCCGCGAAGAGCCGCACCGTGACGCTGCCGGTGATAGGGATGAGCTGCGCCGCGTGCCAGGGGCATGTGGAGCGCGCGCTGCGCGGCACGAAGGGCGTGCGCGAGGCCACAGTCAATCTGCTGTCGAATTCAGCGCGGGTCAGCTTCGATCCGGCGGTCTCCAAACCGGAAGACCTGATTGCCTCCGTGCGCGAGGCGGGCTATGACGCCGCGATGCCGGTCGAAGCGGGCGCGCCGGCTGCGGACACGGCGGCGGACGAGCGTCCGCTGCGGATGAAGGCCTTCTTCACCCTGGCCGGCGGGGTTGTTGTGCTGGCGATGATGCAGGGGCACGCCTGGTTTGCGCCTGCGCCGATGAACTACGCGATGCTCGCCATCACGGTGGCGGGGATGATCTGGGGCGGCGGCATCATCTACCGGCAGGCGTGGACAGCGGCGATCCACCTGAGCACGAACATGAACACGCTGGTCGCGCTGGGCACGGGCGCGGCGTTTCTTTACTCGGTGACCGCAACGGTGGCGCCGTCGGTGTTCACGCGATTCGGGCTGCGCGCGGATGTGTACTACGACGCGGTGCTGCTGATCCTTGGGTTCCTGCTGCTGGGGCGGTGGCTCGATGCGCGCGCCAAGCGGCGGACGCTGGATGCGCTGAACGAATTTATGAAGCTGCAGCCCAGCTTCGCCCGGGTGGTGCGCGACGGCAACGAGGCTGAAGTTCCGCTGGGCGAGGTCGTGCCGAACGACATCGTCATCCTGCGCCCGGGGGAGCGGGTGCCGGTGGACGGGCTGATCCTCTCGGGCGAGACGTCGATTGACGAGTCGCTGATTACGGGCGAGTCGATGCCGGTCCCGCGCAAGCCGGGGGATCGCGTGATCGGCGGCTCGCTGAACTTCGATGGCGCGCTGGAGTACCGGGCGACGTCGGTGGGAGCGGACAGCGTGCTGGGGCAGATGATGCGGCTGGTGGAAGAGGCGCAGTCGTCGCGCGCTCCGATGCAGCAGCTGGCCGACCGCGTGAGCGCGGTTTTTGTTCCCACGGTGCTGGTGTTGGCGGCGGCGACGTTTCTGATCTGGATTCTGGCGGGCGGCGGAGCGGGCAAGGCGTTCGGCGTTTCCATCGCTGTGCTGGTGATTGCCTGCCCCTGCGCGATGGGGCTGGCGGTTCCGGCGGCGCTGACGGTGGGCATTGGGCGGGGCGCGCAGCTGGGCGTGCTGTTCAAGGGCGGCGAGAGCCTGGAGCGGCTGGCGCGGATCGACTTGCTGGTGCTGGACAAGACGGGCACGCTGACCGAAGGCAAGCCGCGGGTGACGGCCGTCCGCGCGCTGAGCGGGACGGAAGACGAGGTGCTGGCCATGGCTGCCGCGCTGGAGCAGCGGTCGGAGCATCCGCTGGCGCGGGCGATTCTGGCGGCTGCCGAGGAGCGGAGTTTGGTGATTCCGGGCGCCGAGGAAGTGCGGGCGATCCCAGGCAAAGGGATTCAGGGGCGGGTGCATGGTGCATCGGTGGCGGCCGGCAATCAGGCGCTGATGGATGAGCTGAAGGTGGGCGAGTGCCCGTGTCCGGACCCGGCAGCGAGCGGGGCGGGGGCGACGCGGATGTATGTCGCGATCAATGGCGTGCCAGCGGGGATGATTGAAGCGCGCGACTCGCTGCGGCCGACGGCGGCCGAGGCGCTGGCGGGACTGCGCCGGATCGGCGTTCGCACTGCCATGCTGACAGGCGACGCTCCTGAGACGGCGCAGGCGATCGCACAGGCTGCCGGCATTGAAGAGGTTTGGGCGGGGCTGCTGCCGGACCAGAAGCTCGAGAAGATTCGGGAACTGCAGCAGCAGGGTCATCGCGTGGGGATGGCGGGGGACGGCATCAACGACGCCGCGGCGATCTCGCAGGCCGACGCTGGGCTGGCGATGGGCACGGGGGCCGATCTGGCGAGGGAGGCCGGGGATGCCATTCTGCTACATGGGGAGCCGGGGCAGATCCTGGATGCGGTGCTGCTGGCCCGCCGCGCGCTGCGGACGATGCGCCAGAACCTGGGCTGGGCGTTCGGCTACAACCTGCTCGGGATTCCGATTGCGGCGGGGGCGCTGTACCCGGCGTTCGGCATCCTGCTGAGCCCGGCGATTGCGAGCGCGGCCATGGCGCTGAGCTCGGTGAGTGTGCTGACGAACAGCCTGCGGCTGCGGAAGTTCACGCCACGACGCGGATAGCAGCCAGCGGCCAGCAAAAAACAGGAGCAAAAGCAAAAAGCCTCACCGGAGCGGTGAGGCCTTTGCGATTTCTGCTTCTAAGTTCAGAATAGCGAGTTGCGAAAAAATGGAGTTTCTAATTCATTCCTCGGCGGCTGACAAGGGCGAGCGATGCCAGCAATCCATCGCGGCGACAGTCCTGGAGGGATTAAACACTGCAGTGCAACTGGAACTGGGCCAGCTCGCGCGATTCAAAGGGGCCGTGCAGAAGCCGCTCACCGTTGCGAGTGCCGCTCCAGAAATACCAGCCCGCCGGATCATTTTCCCATTGGCGTCTTTTCTGCTCGTCGTCCATGATGACGCCGCCCATATGATAGAAGACCAAAATCTCGACCATAACGTAAGGCCCTCCCCAGAGCCCGCTGTTGAAATCAGGCTAACTCAGGAATAAGGCACAGTATCTGCGACCTTTGGGTCGTGGTTACGAACGATCGAAGGAAGGGTTGTGACGATGATCACAACTTTCAGGTGATATGCGACATATGGCTGGGCGGGGGAGGCGAAGGAGGCGGGATGGCGGAGGTAATCGATCCGCAAATGTGAGGAATTCCCGAACTCGCCATGCGGCGCTGTTTAATTGCGAGCGACGGCGGTGCGGTATGCGGGAGCGAAAACCTCGGCAGCAAAAGTTTCAAGTGTGGTGGGCGTTGTATTCTGCGCGGACCGCGACTGCTGAGGAACGATGAGACCACCGTTTGCTCCGTTCCACATTTCAATCAACAGCGCCACATTTTTGCTGGGCATTCCCATCCCGACCAGAGCAGCTTCGAGTGCCGGAAACGGAACTTGCTGATATTTAAGCTGGGGTTTGCCGATCGCTTTACCCACAATGGCCGCCGCTTCATTCATTGAGAGATCGCGCTGACCGTGGAGTTCCTGAACGGAACTGCCCGAGAAGTCGCATGCAAGCAGACGCGTGGCGGCGTATGCTCCGATATCCTGGGTGGCGATCCACGGCATGGAGAAGTCGGCCCGCATGCCGCCCGGGAGCCATCCCATTGAGCACAAGGGAGCCAGGCTGAGCATGAGATTTTCCATGTAGTATCCCGGACGCAGGAACAAGACGTTCAGGCCCTGCACGGCGTTCAGTTTCTGTTCGAGGTTGTGCAAACCAACGATGGGTCCCGTGCCGGTGGGATGCTGTGCACCGATGCTGCTGACTGCAACAACGTAAGGTACCTTCGCCTTTGAAACCGAGGCGGCAAAGGAATCCGTGATCCGTTCCTGATGCGCACGCAAATCTGGTTGTGAAGTATCCTCTGGCACCACAAGGTACACCGCCGTTGCACCCTCGAAGGCTTTCGACAGGAAAGGGGTGTCGGCGAGGTCCCCGGCGAATGGCTCCGCGCCATTGTGCAGAAGGGGCTGGAGCGTGGTGAGGTTCCTTCCGACAAGTCTGAGTTTTGCGCCTTTTTGGAGCAGGCCTCTGAGGGCCGCGCCGCCCGTTCTTCCTGTCGCTCCCGTGATCACGATCATTATCAGTCTCCGAAGGAAACCCCGAACGTTTCGTGATGATACACGGCTGACAGGATGACTCGTTCGGGCAGGCCGGAGCCAGCAGAAAGCGGCCGGGACGCGGGCGGCGGAGCTGAGGCCGTACACTAGAAGGCGGAAAGTTCCCGAACCGTGCGGATTCTGACCCGGTACATTCTGAAGGAAGTGGTGTCGCACGCGCTGCTGGGCGGCGTGATCTTCACGTTTGTGCTGTTCATCCGCTATTTGCCGGCGCTGCTGGAGCTGCTGGTGCGGAACAGCGCTTCGTTTGGGGCGGTGATCCGGATCGTGCTGTTCATGATGCCGGACATGTTCACGGTCACGATTCCGATGGCCGTGCTGGTGGGCATCCTGCTGGGGCTGAGCCGGCTGGCGGCGGACAGCGAAGTGACGGCGATGCGCGCCTCGGGCGTGGGGGTGTGGAGCTTTGTCCGCATCGTGGGCATGATTGCCGCCGCTGCCTGGGCCGTGAGCCTGGCGAACACCATGTATTTCGCGCCGAAGGCCACGGCGGCGATGCTGCGCGAGCAGAACGCGCTGGTGAACGCGCAGGCGTCGTTCGAGGTGCAGCCGCGGGTCTTCTACGAGGACTTCAGGAACTACGTGCTGTACGTGCAGGACGTTCGCGCCGCGCAGCATGCGGCCAACTGGGGCCAGGTGTTTCTGGCGGACGTGAGCGATCCGAACGCGCCGAAGGTGATTACGGCCGACCGGGCGACGGTGGTGACGGGACCGCACCAGACCATCACCATGCGGCTGCGGGACGGCCAGGAACACTCGACGGTGGCCGGCCAGCCGAACGACTACACGGTGTCGACGTTTGCGCAGACGGACTTGCCTATCCAGACGACCGGGCAGGAAGACGTGCGGCTGGGCAAGAGCGACACGCCGATTCTGGCAATGAACAACGCGGAGCTGCTGGCGCGCACGCACGGCAAGAATGCGCTGCTGTACCAGATTGAATTTCAGAAGCGGCTCGCCTATCCGGCGGCCTGCCTGGTGCTGATGCTGGTGGGGGTGCCGCTGGGCATCTCGTCGCGGCGAGGCGGGAAGAGCGGCGGATTCGTGCTGACGATTGCGCTGGTGTTCATCTACTACTTCCTCTCTTCGACGGGAACGGCCCTGGCGCGGCAGGGAAAGATTCCAGCGTGGGCGGGAGTGTGGGAAGCGAACATCCTGTTCGGGGTTTGCGGCGTTGTGCTGCTGCGCCAGATGTCAACGGGAGGCGGCCTGCTGGCGGAGCTGGCGGCGGCGGCGAACTGGATCCGGCTGCGCACCAGCAAACCGGCTGAGTCGACGGCCGCGCTGAGCTTTCCGACACGGCGGCGAGGCGGGCGCGGGCGGTTTCCGCTGATTCTGGATGAGTACGTGCTCCGGGAATTCCTGGTGACGTTCGGGCTGGTGCTCATCACGTTTGTGCTGCTGATGCTGGTCTTCACGTTTTTTGAGCTGCTGGGCGACATCATCCGCAACAAGACGGCGCTGGTGACGGTGGGCGAGTACCTGATCAACCTGACGCCGAGCATGATTTACCTGATCACGCCACTGAGCGTATTGATCGGGGTGCTGGTGGTCTTCGGGCTGATGAACCGCAACAGCGAGCTGACGGCCATGAAGGCCACGGGGATCAGCCTGTATCGGATCACCGTGCCGGTTCTGGTGATCGCGGCGTTTCTCTCGGTGATGCTGTTCGCCTTCGACGAGCTTTATCTGCCGCAGGCCAACCGCAAGCAGGAAGCGCTGCGTAACGTGATCAAGGGCAAGCCGGCGGAGACGTTCGAGCACCCGGGGCGGAACTGGATGTTCGGCCAGGAACGGCGCGGGGAGCCGAGCACGATCTTCTACTACGAATATTTCGATCCGGAGATCGACGCGTTCGGGAACATCAGCGTTTTCGAGTTCGATCCCGGCAGCTTTACGCTGGTGAAGCGCATTCACGCGAAAACAGCCCAGTGGCAGCCGAACCTGCAGGCGTGGGTTTTCGAGGACGGCTGGGAGCGCGACTTCCAGGGCGAAGCGGTGACCGGCTATCGCACGTTCCCGGTGAGCACGTTCAGGGAGGTCTACGAGCCGCCGTCGTACTTTACGCGCGAGGTGCGGCCGTCGTCGGAGATGAGCTTTGGGGAGCTGGCGCGGTACATCCACTCGCTGCGGCAGAGCGGGTTCAACACGGTTCCGCTGCGCGTGCAGCTGAATCATAAGCTGGCGTATCCGCTGATCACGCTGGTGATGGGGATCCTGGCGATTCCCTTCGCGCTCTCGATGGGCAAGCGGGGGTCGCTTTCGGGGATTGCGATCGCGATTGGGGTGGCGGTGGCGTATTACGCGGCGTCGGCCTTTTTTGAGAGCATGGGCAACGTAAGCTGGCTGCCCGCGGTTCTGGCTGCCTGGTCCCCCGATCTTCTCTTCGGATTAGCTGGAGCCTGGCTGCTGCTGCGAACATCTACATAAGGAAGCCGATGTTCCCAAAGCTCAAGCCTCTCTACCCCTACATGCTGCGCTACTGGCGCGGGTATGCATGGGGCTGCCTGTGCACGATCGTCGCGAACCTGATCTGGGTGCAGTTTCCGCGGGTGATCGGGTTTGCGATCAGCGACCTGAGCATCCGGGTGACCTGGCAAAAGATTTTGGGGTATGCCGGGCTGATCATCGGCATCACGCTGGCGCACGGGATCATGCTGTTCTGGATGCGATGGATTCTGATCGGCATCTCGCGGGACATCGAGTTCGACCTGCGCAACGATTTATTCAGCCAGCTGGAGAAGCAAGCGGCGTCGTATTACCACGAGCATCGGACCGGCGACATCATGGCGCGGATGACGAACGACCTGGCGGCGGTGCGCATGCTGCTGGGTCCGGCGATCATGTACACGGCGAATACGGTGCTCTTCTCGGTGCTGGCGCTCTACTATCTGGTGCGCATCAGCCCGTGGCTGACGCTGACGGCGCTGGCGCCGATGCCACTCGCCTCGGTGCTGATCCAGGTGATGGGGCGCAAGATTCACGACCGCTTCGAGCGCATCCAGGCGATGTTCTCGGACATTTCGGCGCAGGCGCAGGAGAACTTTTCGGGAGCGCGGCTGGTGCGGGCGTTCGCGCAGGAAGAGGCGCAGATCCGGGCATTCGAGCGCTCGAACCAGGAGTACATCCGGCGGGCGCTGCGGCTGGTGCGGCTGATGGGGATGCTGTGGCCGACGCTGGAATTCATGCTTGGGGTGGGCATGGTGATTGCGCTGCTGGTGGGCGGCCATGAAGTGCTCACGCACCGCATCTCCATCGGCAACTTTGTCGCGTTCACGATGTATCTGCAGATGCTGATGTGGCCGATTATCGCGCTGGGGTATGTGGTGAATCTGTTTGAGCGCGGGACGGCTTCGGTGGGGCGCATTCACGAGCTGCTGATCGCGGAGCCGACGATTGACGACCGGGATGCGGTGCTGGCGACGGAGCAGGTGAATGTTCAGGGCGAGGTGGAATTTCGCGATCTGCACTTTGCCTATCCGCTTGCGACTGGGGCCGCGAAGCCCGTTGAGGTATTGCACGGTATTTCGCTGCGGATTCCGGCGGGATCGAGTCTGGCTCTGGTTGGACCGACGGGTTCGGGCAAATCCAGCCTGGTGAGCCTGATTCCGCGGCTGTATGACGCGCCGCCGGGCACAGTGCTGATCGATGGACGCCCCATCCGCGAATATCCGCTGGATGCGCTGCGGGCAGCGATCAGCCTGGTGCCGCAGGAGACGTTTCTGTTCTCCACCAGCATTCGCGACAACATTGCGTTTGGCGTGGAGGGGGCCGATCCGGCGGAGGTGCAGCGCGCGGCGCAGGCGGCGCATATCCGGGATGAATTTGAGTTGTTCCCGAACGCGTTTGAGACGATGGTGGGCGAGCGCGGGCTAACGCTTTCGGGAGGGCAGAAGCAGCGCACGGCGCTGGCGCGGGCGGTGCTGCGCAATCCGCGGATTCTGATCCTCGACGATGCGCTTGCCAGCGTGGACACGTATACCGAGGAGCGGATTCTGCAGGAACTGCGCACGGTGATGGAGGGACGGACGACGATCCTGATCTCGCACCGGATTTCGACGGTGCGCCACGCGGACCGGATTGCGGTGCTGGTGCGAGGGCGGATTGCGGAACTCGGCACGCACGAGGAACTGCTGGCGCTGGGCGGGTATTATGCGAGTCTCTTCCAGAAACAATTGCTGGAAGAGGAGCTGGCGGTCACGGGTTAACTGTGAGCCTCAGGGGCTAAAGCCCGGATGTATTTCACCGTCCAAGCGTGCGACCTGAAGGTCGCACCTACCTGGAAATGCGAGGGACCCGAGTGACGTGACGGTCGCCTCTACCTGAAAAATCCGAGATACCGAAGTGTGCGATCTGAACCTGGCACCTGCATGGAATGCGAGGGACCAGAATGTGCGGCCTGAAGGTCGCACCTACCTGGCCAGCAATGGTGCACCCAGCTTAACTGAATCCCAGGACCGGGTGGGGGACGTAAGGATCTTCGAGGGCGAGGATTTCCTCCGGGGTGAAGCGGATGGAGAGCGCCGCGACAGCGTCTTCGAGGTGATGCGGCTTGGTTGCGCCGACGATGGGCGCGGTGATTTCGGGCTTGTTCAGCATCCACGCAAGCGCGAGCTGCGCCTGGGGGACGCCACGCTGGCCGGCGAGCTCTGTGAGGCAATCGACGACGGCGCGATCGGCGTTCTCGGTACGCGCGTACATGGTGTTGCCGAAGCGATCGGTCTCGCTGCGTTTGGTAGTTTCGCGCTGCCAGGGACGGGCGAGGCGGCCGCGGGCGAGCGGACTCCAGGGAATGATGCCGATGCCCTCGGCGCGGCAGAGCGGAATCATCTCGCGCTCCTCTTCGCGATAGAGGAGGTTGTAGTGGTTCTGCATGGAGATGAAGCGCGTCCAGCGGTGCAGGTCGGCGAGGTAGAGGGCTTTGGCGAACTGCCAGGAGTACATGGAGGACGCGCCGATGTAGCGGACTTTGCCCGCCCGGACCGCGTCGTGCAGCGCCTCGAGGGTCTCTTCGATGGGCGTTTCGTCGTCCCAGCGATGGATCTGGTAGAGGTCGACGTAATCCATCTGCAGGCGGCGGAGGCTTTCGTCGAGCTCGTGCAGGATTTCTTTGCGGGAGAGGCCGCGACCGTTCGGCTCGTCGCGCATGAGGCCCCAGACTTTAGTGGCGACGACGACGGCTTCGCGGCGGACGTTCTTCTTCAGGAAGCGACCGAGGACCTCCTCGCTGGCGCCGCTCGAGTAAACGTTGGCGGTATCGAAGAAGTTGATGCCCTGATCGAGAGCCTGGCGGAAAAAGGGCTGGCTCTCTTCTTCGTTGAGCGCCCAGGGCTGGCGGCCGGGCTTGGGCTCGCCAACCGCGGGAGCGCCGTAAGTCATGCAGCCGAGGCAAATGCGCGAAACCTTCAGGCCCGTCCTGCCCAGGTTGACGTAATCCATTGCTGCTCCTCAGGAAAACTGTGCCCGCTCCATGATAAGAGCGCTGAGACCGCCGCGACGATTCACGAGGACGACGACTTTATGATCGAAGGCGTGGCGAAGAGGCAAAAGGGGCGCGAGGTGGCGCGAGCGAAATCCAGCGCCGAGCGCCTGCGCGCAATGTACGACCGCCTGGTGGCGCTGTGGGGAGCGCAGCAGTGGTGGCCGGCGAACTCGGCGTTTGAAGTGGTGATAGGGGCGTACCTGACGCAGAACACGGCGTGGAAATCAGTGGAGCGCTCGATTGCGAATCTGAAGGAGCGCGGGGCGCTGTCGGTTGAGGGGCTGCGGGCGATCCGGGAAGACGAGTTACGGCAGCTGGTCCGGCCGTCGGGATTCATGCTGCGCAAAGCGGCCGCGCTGAAGGCGTTTGTGGCGTTTCTGGATGGGCGGTATGGCGGGCGGATGGAGAAACTGCACGACGCGGCTCTGCGCGACGCGCATGCGGTTCGGGCGGAGCTGCTGGCGCTGCCCGGCGTCGGGCCGGAGACGGCGGACGCGATCCTGCTCTATGCGCTGCAGGCGCCGGCGATGGTGGTGGACGAGTATTTGCGGCGTGTGACGACGCGGCACGGGCTGGTTCCG
>DATGJK010000469.1:0-2295 GCA_035295245.1 Acidobacteriaceae bacterium | reverse complement strand
GCATGATTTGGAAGACACCTACCTGCCCGCCTTTCGCGCCGCGGTCACTGAGGCGCATGCGCAGTCGGTGATGTGTGCCTATAACGCCATCGACGGCGCGCCGGCCTGCAGCAACACGATGCTCGAGCGCGATCATCTCCGCGACGCCTGGCACTTCGACGGATATGTCGTCAGCGACTGCGCCGCAGCGGCCGACATCTACACCGGCCACCACTACGCGCCCGACATGGCGCACGCTGCCGCCGACGCGGTGAAAGCCGGCACGGACCTGGAATGCCAGTATGGCGAAGGCAAGGCCTACGATTCGCTCGTCGAGGCCGTTCACCAGAACCTCATCAGCGAGGCGGAGATCGACACCGCGCTGCGCCGCCTGTTTACGGCGCGCTTCGAGCTGGGCATGTTCGATCCGCCATCGAGCTTCGCCTACGGACGCATTCCGTTCAGCGAAGTCAACTCGCCGCAGCATCGGCAGCTTTCGCTGAAAGCCGCGCGCGAATCGATGGTGCTGCTGAAGAACGAGAACAACACCCTGCCGCTCAAGTCGGACATTCGCAGTATCGCCGTCATCGGCCCCACGGCCGAGCTGGTGCAGTCGCTGCAGGGCAACTACAACGGACCGCCGCCGAATCCCGTCTACCCGGTCGTCGGCATCGAGAAGCGCTTCTCCTCCGCGAAGATCAACTACGCCCAGGGGTCCACGCTGGTCGAAGGATTCGCGATTCCCATCGAGCACACCGCGCTGCGCCCCTCCAGCGACTCCGGATACGGCCTGACCGGCGAGTACTTCAACAGCCTCGACCTGAGCGGAAAGCCCGTGCTCACACGCACCGACCGCAACATCAACTTCAACTGGGATAAGGTGGTCCCCGTTCCGGGCCTGCAGCGCAACAACTACTCGGTGCGCTGGTCGGGCAGCTTCGTCCCGCCCGCGCCCGGCGATTACAAGCTTGGCGTGCGCATCAATTATTGCTACGCCTGTGAGAATGCCGAGCACTTCCGCCTCTACCTCGACGGCAAGCAGCTCGTCAGCAGTCCTGAAAAATCGACCGGCGAGCGCGGAGCGGCCTTTGACGCGGCCGTGCACTTCGACAACACGCAGCCGCACGCGATTCGCCTCGAATACTTCCACGGCACCGGCAGCGCAGGCATCGATCTCTCCTGGCAGGCTCCAGCCGATGCGCTGCGCAGCGAAGCGGTAAAAGCCGCGCAGCAGTCCGATGCCACCATCGCCTTCGTCGGTCTCTCGCCCTCGCTCGAAGGCGAAGAAATGCCGGTGAAACTCGAAGGCTTCACGGGAGGCGACCGCACCTCCATCGATTTGCCCGCCGCGCAGCAGGACTTGCTGAAGGCCGTCGCTGCCAGCGGTAAGCCGCTCATCGTCGTCCTGCAAAACGGCAGCGCGCTCGCCGTCAACTGGGCCGCCGAGCACGCGAATGCAATTCTCGAGGCCTGGTATCCCGGCGAGGAGGGCGGCACCGCGATCGCCGAAACGCTCGCGGGAGACAACAATCCCGGCGGACGACTGCCCCTCACCTTCTACGCGTCGCTCGATCAGCTTCCGCCCTTCACCGACTACTCGATGAAGAATCGCACCTATCGCTATTTCGATGGAAAGCCGCTGTACGGCTTCGGATATGGCCTCAGCTACACGAGCTTCACTTACTCCGACCTGCGCGGTCCCTCCGTTGTGAACGCGGGCGATCCTGCGAAGGTGCAGATCACGGTGACGAACAGCGGAGCCGTCGCGGGAGACGACGTGGTGGAGCTGTACCTCACGCAGCCAAAGCGCGACGCAACACCGCAGCGCGTCCTCGCCGGATTCCAGAGAATTCACCTCGATCCGAAGCAGTCTGCTGAGGTGGAGTTCACCATCGATCCGCGCTCCATCGCTCAGGTCGACGACCAGGGAAATCGCGTGATCGTTTCCGGCCGCTACACCGTCAACATTGGGGGATCGCAGCCCGGCTACGGCGAGACCCAGTCCGGCGAGTTCAGCATTGCAGAAGAAAAGCAGCTGCCCAAATGACGCTGAGCTCGGTTCCACACGTAGTGATCGTCGCGGCGGCCTTCCTGATCTTTCTGGGAGTTCCCCTCTCTCTTTATGCAGTGTTCACGCGCGGCCAACGGCGAACGACGCGGGAAATTCGAGCAGCCGCCCTGGAGCATGGCTGGACGTGGCGCCGCATGCGCTGGACCGGCGACCCCACCTCATTTCGAATAAACGGGCAAGCCGCTACCGGCGAACAGTGGATCATGACTTCGTCTCAGGCCGGCGCCGACAATCAAGGCTGGACC
>DATGJK010000468.1:0-7327 GCA_035295245.1 Acidobacteriaceae bacterium | reverse complement strand
GCCTGAAGATGGGAGGGGGTAGTTCTCTTCCGTTGTCCGCGCTACCTATTCGGCTGCTCTCCCTGCGATCAATCCTCTCGCTCACGCCCGCCCGCGTTTCGGCAGTTCCCCGTCCTCGAGCCCGAGATCAACAACCTGCCGCATACCTTCTCGATCAAACTGCCGAATTGCAGCGGGATGCCGGATGCTCACCAGGATTTTGGGAGGCGATCCCACCCTGTCGATCGAAAAGCACGATCGGCAAGGATGGGGCACCGGGTTCATGCTGTCCGCGAGCGATCGCTTAGCGGGCACCGGCGAGAGGCTGCCCGCCCTCGGCCTCAACGGTGAGGGACTTCGGCTGCGGCTGGCCTCCGCAGGCGGGAAGACCCGACTCAATCGCCGAGCCTTCCTCGTAGTCGTTCCACGTTTCGATCATCAGAAACGGGATGGTCTGGTCTGGAGGAACATACCTGCGCCAGAGGCTCATGGTGTCGCGCAGCGTCTGGCCACATCGCACGGCGATATGGCGGTTGAGGCCCCAGGACGCTTTGCTGTCGTCGAAACCCGCCCAGGCGCCGCCCACGATGATCTTGCCGGGCGCCCTCTTCGTCACGTTCTGATAGAAATCGGCCAGATACTGTTCGCCCCAGTTGCTTCCGTCCGCGGACCAGCCTTTTGGACCCGGGCTGACCCAGGGGTAGAAGCCATCAAAGTCGCTGGTGTATTTGTCCGGCACATTTTCCATGATCAGCAGTGGAGCAGGCTTCCACTGGTCGACGGCGGCGCGCACCCGGTCCCAGTCGGTCTGCGCATCAGGGAAGATGAAGATCATCGGCCGATTTTCGAAGGTGAGGTAGGCTTTGTGTCCGGGGGAATGGTCCTTCAGATACTTGTCTTGAAACATGGTCAGATCGGCGATCACCTTATCCGTATCGCCGTCGTGGAGGCCGGATTCGTCGTACATCATGGCGATCTGAAAATGCTTCTTCGCGGCCAGTTTCTGCAGTAAAGCGTAGTTGCGGTCGATCCACGGCTCGCGGTCGCCGTACCAGTCGACGACGAACGCGCTGATACCGATTGCTTTTGCGTCATCGATCTGCTTCTGCAAGGTGCGCGGATCGTCGGACGAATAGCCGACGGCCATGTGGCCGGGGCCTCCGAACCATGCTTCATAGGCGGCCAGCAGCTCGGGCGAGTTCCCCTGAGCCGTGTACTGCAGCGGGGGCGCCTGAGCCGGCGCGGAAAAGCCGCTCCCGAAGAGGAGACAGGCAACGAGAAAGGTGCTCGCGCGAAAAAGCATTCTGTTCAAAAAGACGCTCAGGGTGGAACGGGAGTTCAGGAAAGCTCCGCTACTCGCCCACGGAATTCGATGGAGCGCCGGTTATCTGATTCATCGGCAGCTCCAGCGCGAAAAGGGTGGCGCCGTTCGAATCGGCGTAGACCCACAAGCCATGGAAGGCGGTGCGCAGGCCGGGATGCATAGTCAGAATGCTGTTCATGAGACTGACCACCTGCTGGCGGGCCGTAACCGGATTACGCAATTGCGCGGCCTGCTGCGGATCGGGATTGTAGTGAATCACACAATCGAGCGGGCCCAGATCGGCCGTGAAATCAACTTTGGAGATCTGATACGGAGCGCCGTTGACCTGCAGCGTCACGGGATGATCCGTCGGCAAATTGTCAGGATGAACCCCGCTGGATTCGCGCCGTAGTTTATCCACGTTGGGGCTGGTGACGAAATCGGCGGGCACGACCAGGAAGGAGGCGATCTGGTAATAGAAATATGCCGCCCATTCGTCCTTCTGCTGCGCGTATTGCCGGGCGTGGGCCCAGTACCAGACGCCATTGTGATCGGCCAGGATCATCGGCTTGGCGAAAAAGCCGGCAAGTTTCCACTGTCCATCCTGCCCCGGCGAGAGGATGAGGGAGATTTGCTGCGGCTTGGGCACGCCGGTGGCGTGCAGGATGGCGAGCGCGTAGTGGCCCTGCGGCAGTCCTGAGAAGTTCAGGACGATGGTCATGGTGGAGCCGTTCGGGGTGCAGAAGAACTGGTTTCCCTGGGCGCTGGGCTGAGAGGCGTCGAACAGGAAGAGCGCGTCTACGGTAATGCCGGCCTGTTGAATCTGCGGCTTGAGGGCGTTGGCCGAATTGGCGATTCCGGTGAAGTCGGACGCGACAGCGGGCAGCGTGTCATTGCGGAGGCCCTGCAGATCGCCGTTCTGCACATCGCCGACCAGCAGTTTGGCGACGCGCGAAACACTGTCGCGCTGGGTCGACGTCATTTCTGCTTCGGTGGTGCAGGAGTCGGCCCACGCCGCTGGAATCAGGAGCAGGACAGTGAGGGTAAGCAGCAGGATCTGCCGCATTGGCGCTAAGGTCCGTTGGTATTGCATCGATCGCACGTTCTCCAGACGACCGGGGCAGGCCCGGGCGAGTCACATACAGAGATGCAGATCATCGCCGGATTGGTGGATGGGCGGCTCCGATTTTCCCCCGGGCTGATGCTACCGGTTTCAAGTTTTCTGGAATCAAAGCACTTCCAATTGCGGCCTTTGCCCGGCAGGAGCCTGCCGACTCGCGAGAGGCGGGGGATGACTCGCGAGAGCCGGGGGATATTGATACTCTGGTCACTGGGCGGCGTTCTTTCGCCGGCGTGGAGCGTGGGATGAAATCCGGCGCAGCAATCCGGAGCGCGGCAACGGGGCTTTTGGCGCTTGCGGGCGCTTCCCTGGTGCTTTCCGCTCCCTGTGCAGCACAGGCTGGGAAGGAAGCCGGGGTATCCGGGTCCAGTTCGGTCACGCCGAACAGTCCAACGGCGGGCCCGCGACATCGAGCGAAGAAGCGCAGAAGGGCGCCCTCATCGCTCTCCAGTCAGGCAGCGAATCCAGCACAGGTGACACTCGACAACGGCAAGCTCACGGTGGATGCACAGAACTCCGATTTGAGCGCGATCCTGCAGGACGTGGCGCAGAAGAGCGGGATGAGCGTGGACGGGCTGAGCAAGAACACGCGGGTGTTTGGGGTGTACGGACCGGGTTCGCCGCGAGATGTGCTTTCAGCGCTTCTCGCCGGGGCGGGGTACAACTTCGTGATGGTTGGGGGAGAGTCGGGGAGTGTGCCGCGCGAGCTGGTGCTGACGGCGCAAAACGGCGATGCTCTGCCGCCGCCGAATCCCGGCAGGCCTGCGCAGCCACAACCCGCCGCAGACAACGCCGAGAACCCCGATTCGGAAGAAACCGGTCAGCAGCCGCTCGGGCCGGGCGCCATTGCTCATCCCAGCCCCCAGGAAACCGATCAGACGGACCCACAGACGCGGATGCAGCGGCATCTGGATACGCTGCGGCGGATGCAGGAGAAGATCCAGCAACAACAGCCGCAGAACCAGCAGCAGCAAAACCAGCAGAGTGCCCCGCCACAGTAACAGGGCCTTCTCAGAACCGGACCTGGGAGCCGATCAGCGAGACAGATGCTTCCGGTAAATGAAAGCGAGTTCCGCGAAGGCACGCAGAAAGTCCGTGGGCTTCACCTTTGATCCTGCAACATCGGTCCAGACAGGCAGGGGATATTCGTAGACCTGCGTCGCAATCGCGGCGCAGTCGCGCTTGTGCAGGCTCAGGAAGCGGGCCAGAATCTCGACGTCGAAGATCCACCGGGAATGAAACGGTTCGGCCAGGACCTGCTGGAGCTCCGGAGTAATGCGAAACAGCTTGGCGCCGCATTGGGAGTCATAAATCGGCAGCCGGAGCAGGACCGAGACGACGGTCGCGAAGCATCGGCCCAGGTAATGGCGAAGTTGCTGGCGGTCAATGTCGCGGCCGAGCAACCGGACGCGAGCGCCAAAAACCATGGTGAGCTCGGGACGAACATCCAGCAGGTGCAGGAAATCCCTGATCTGATCGAGCGGCGTCGCGAGGTCCGCATCCCAGAATCCCGTGACCGCTGCGCGGCCCGAGGCGATGACGTGCAGCATGCCGTTGCGAACGGCTTCGGCTTTGCCGCGATTCGGCTGCTGGTCAAGGACTGCAATGCGGGATGGAAACTGATCGCGAAACGACGTAAGGACTTGAAGAGTGGTATCGCGGCTGCCATCATTCACGAACAGCAGATCAATTCCCTGGCTGCGTTCGTTCTGCAGGAAGCGCGCGAACTCGTCGGCGCGGAAACGGGCAGCTTCGTTGTAACAGGGGATGACAACGGTACAGGGTCGGCCGGAGGCAGGCACATTCCCGCTTCCGCCTGGTGTTATTGCATCGGGCAATGTTTCCAAACCAGCTCCATGGATTAGCGCTGCAGCAGATTCATCAGTATAGTCCTGCTATCGCCCGCAATTGGCGCGCCGATGAGGGGAGCGGGACCGGCAGGGCGATTGGGCAGGTGCGATTGGACGCATCGTCGACACATCCTATGCGATGGCCAGCACCTCTTACTGATTAAACCCCACGAGGAGAGTGCAATGAAGCGAACCACCGCCGCTGTGATCACGGGAGCAAGCCTCGCCGGAGCCGGAGTTGTGTGCGCCGGGGCGGCCGCTGTGGCCCTCTACCGGGGAATCTCGAATCTCGCATCGCGCCGACTGGAGGGCAAGGTGGTGCTCATCACCGGGGGCTCGCGCGGCCTGGGTCTCGCGCTGGCGGAGGAGTTTGGCCGGCGAGGAGCGCGGCTGGTGCTGACCGCGCGCGATCCACATGAACTGGAGCGCGCGCGCACTCTGCTGATCCGGCGGAACGCGGTGCGCGACGAAAACGATGTGCTGGTGATCGCCGCCGATCTGCGCGATATCGGACAAGCCGAGCAGATGTTGCAGCGGGCCACGGAGAGATTTGGAGACGTGGATGTCCTGGTGAATAACGCCGGGATCATCACGGTCGGACCGGTGGAGAACCAGACGGCGGAGGAGTTCCACGAGGTGATGGACGCGAACTTCTTCACGGGGGTCCACTGCTCGCTGGCGATGCTGCCGCAAATGCTGCGCCGTCGGAATGGAACCATCGTGAATATCGCATCCATCGGGGGGAAGATTCCGGTTCCGCACCTGCTGCCGTACACGGCGAGCAAGTTTGCCGCGGTAGGATTTTCTCAGGGGCTGAACGCGGAACTGCGTTCGAAGGGCATTCACGTGCTGACCGTCTGCCCGGGGCTGATGCGCACCGGATCGCATCTGCAGGCGCAGTTCACGGGCGATGCGGCCCGGGAGTATCGCTGGTTCAGCTTGTCAGCCAACCTGCCGGGCGCTTCGACGAGCGCCGCAGCAGCCGCGCGCAGGATTGTGCGTGCTGTGTTGCTGAGGGAATCTGAGATTGCGATTACGCTGCAGGCGATTATTGCGTCACGCTCTGCCAGCCTCGCGCCGGAAGTGATGCTGCAGGCGATGAGCCTGGCCAATCGCCTGCTGCCATCAGCGGCAGACGAGCAACGTGAGCCACGGCCCGGCTCTCATTTCCGCGATGCGGAGGTGAAGCCGATTGCGTCCTCAATCGGGAGCGCTGCGGCGCGACGGTACAATCAGACGGCAATCTAGCCGGGCGCGAACTCAACGTCGGGAATGCTTTTGATTATCGAGGGAGGCGATGGCCTCAGTCAGCCGGAGCCATACTGCACCGGTCCAGAGTCAGCGATCCCTGAGCCCGGCTTAAGTCGGTACAGACCAGCGTGACCGATTGCCCTTTTTTCAGGGGGGCGTCCGTGTCATCTGCAATCCGTGCCTCGATGTCATTGAGCCCGTACTGATCCACGGCGATACGGAGGCGGGTCATGCCGCCGGATGCATGGGCGGCGCTCAGGATTTTGCCGGAGACTTCCAGGGTGCGGCCCGCGAATTCGTCGTTGGCCGCCACAGCATTTCGGTCGTATTCGGTGTAAAGCTGCGCAGCGGAAATCCTCAACGGCGGAGGAGGCTCATGCGGCGCACTCTGCTGAACGGAAGACACGATGGAACTGGCCATTGCAGCATCTGGGTGCCGGTTCGCAGCAGTGAACCTCACAACAAGGAAGACCACAACCGCAGCAAACAGCAGCCCCGCTGATGCCCAATAGGATTTGCGTAGCATGGCCTTTTATCCGGAAAGATACTTCAGAGCATACGCGGTGAAATCGGCCATGTCCACTACAGTTTTGGTGCAAATCTTGTTAAGACTCGGCTAAGTCACCGCCAGCCATGCATGACTCTTTAGTAACGACACTTCTCGTCACACAGAGATCAGAACACGCCGCAATTCTGCCTATTTTCGATCATCGCAGTTTAGCGAATCGCAAACGTGCTCTGAAGGGCCGTGGTCGCAGAGGAATCACCAACCGCGACGGTGAATTCTCCATGCGCCAGCTGCCAGGAGTGTCGCAATTCCGACCAGTAGGAGAGCTGGGGGCGGTGAGGCTGAGCTGAACCGTTTTTGTTTCGCGAGGCGCGAGCACGACTTTGCGAGAGCCCCGGGTTGATGCGAAGGCTCCTGACCTTCGTCGATGGTGGGAAAGGTCACATAAAGCTGCGCGACCTCGGCACCAACGCGATGGCCGGTATTTACGACCTGAAAGCGCAACACCGCCCCTTCCCCGTTTGGCTGCACAGTCAAACCGGAGAAAGCGAATGTTGTATATGAAAGACTGAAGCCAAAAGGAAATAGCGGTTTGAAGTTATGCGCCTGATAAACGCGATAACCGACACCGAGGCCCTCGAAGTAATGCACCCGTTGCCGGGATAGCGGCTGGGGGCGGCGGCGAGCGTCTGCTCCGCGCTCATCGGGAAGGTCATGGGCAATCTTCCGGAGGGATTGATCTTTCCGAAGAGAACGTCGACGACGGCATTGCCGTCTTCCTGGCCGGGATACCAGGCCTCGAGAACGGCGGGAACCTTGTCGATCCACGGCATCAGCACCGCGGAGCCGCTCTTGACCACAACGATGGTGCGCGGATTCGCGGCGGCGACGGCCTCGGCCAGCTCATTCTGGTGTGCGGAAAGCGCGATGGGCTGATTCGAGCCTTCTGTATCCGTGTCCCCGACCATGGCGATGGCAACCTCGGACGACTTTGCCAGCTTCGCGGCTTCGGCGATGTCGCAACCGTCGTTGAGGCGGGGCCGGATCTGCACAAGCAGGCTGGCTGCGATGCCGTCTACCGGATCGGAGGGTGAGACGAAACGGAGGCGGGGCGTGCAGCGAATTTTCCCCGCGAGAGCGACTGTCCGAGAATGGACGGCGGCTTTCAAAACTGGGCATCGAGAGGCACTTATATAAGGTTGGCGCGCCGGTAACTTATAGCGTTCGCATGTCTGCGCGGGTTCACAGGGTGGCCGCACAATTGCTGGGTATGACACCTTCACTGAAGGTGTATGCTTCCGAGCATCGAGTCCATC
>DATGJK010000467.1:0-4331 GCA_035295245.1 Acidobacteriaceae bacterium | reverse complement strand
AAAAGTGGTGCTGGTGGCAGGCGGGCTGATGGTACTTGGTGCAGGCGCTACGGTGGTGATTCTGACGCGCAACTTTCTCGACCGCGACCCGCGATTCCGGATCGACTCGGCGGCTTCCATCCAGACGATGGGGAACACGGAGCTGAGCCGCGCCGATCTGCTGTCGGTCTTCGGATCTGACATTGGGCGCAATTTGTTTGTTGTGCCGGTGGCGCAGCGGCGGGCCGCGCTGGAGCGTTTTCCCTGGGTGGAGCGCGCGACCGTGATGCGGGTGCTGCCGAATCAGCTGCGCGTGGCAGTGAAAGAGCGGACGCCGATCGCGTTTGTGCAGGTGAAGGGGCGCATCCAGCTGGCGGACATCGGCGGGGTCATCCTTGATATGTCGCCGCGGGAGATGGCGACGAAACACTACGCGTTTCCGGTGGTGAGCGGGATCAACCCGGGCGATCCGCTGTCGGTGCGCAGCGCGCGCATGCAGATTTATCAGCGGTTCATCAATGAGCTGGATTCGGGCACGGAGAAGGTTTCGCCGCAGCTGAGCGAGATTGATTTGTCCGATCCTGCGGACGTGAAGGCGACGGTGCCCTCGGCGGGTACGGATCTGGTGCTGCAGTTCGGGCAGGAAGATTTCCTGGCGCGCTGGCGGAATTACGAGGCGCACATCGCGCAGTGGCGGCAGCAGTATCCGAACCTGGCCGGAGTGGATTTGCGCTACGAGCATGAGGTGGTGCTCAAGCTGAATCAGGCGGCGCAGGCGGGTCCGGCAGCGTCCGGTGCGGCCCCGGCGCCGACTCCTGCAGCGGCGCCGCGGCCTGCAGCGGTGACGACTACTCATGCCGCGAAGACGAAGAAACCAACGGCAAAGATCAAGGCGGTCAACCGGGCCCACAGCCAGGCGGCGAAGCGCGCCGGGCGAGGAGCGCGATGAGCCAGCAGCCGGAGAACATTCTTGCGGTGCTGGATATGGGCAGCTCGAAAGTACGCGTCCTCATTGCCGAGATTCATGAAGGGGCGCTGCGGTACCGGGGCCATGGCGTGGCCGAGGCCGCGGGGATGCGCAAGGGGCTGATCGCGAATCTGCGCCCGGCGGCGGAGGCGATCAACCAGGCGGCGGTGATGGCTGAGGATCGAGCCGATACGAACATCGAGCGCTGCGTGATGGCCGTGGGCGGTCCGCATATTCGCGGCGTGAACAGCCGGGGCGGCATCAGCCTGGGAATGCGGCTGCGGGAAATCTCGAAGGAAGATGTGCGCGCGGCGGTGGACCGGGCGCGGTCGATCTCGCTGCCGGCGGATCGCGAGGTGCTGCACCTGCTGCCGCAACAGTTCATCCTCGACGAGCAGCCGGGGATTTTCGATCCGGTGGGGATGGTCGGCAACCGGCTGGAGGTGAACCTGCACATCGCGACCAGTTCGGCGAGCGCGCAGCAGAGTCTGGTGACCTGCGCCAACAAGGCGGGGCTGGAAGTGACGGAGACGGTTTTCGAGGGGATTGCCGCGGCCGAGGCGACGCTGACGGCCGATGAGCGGGAACTGGGCGTCTGCCTGATGGATATCGGCGCCTCCACGTCAGAGCTGGTGGTGTTCTTCGAGGGCTCGGTGGCGCACACCTCGGTGGTGCCGATCGGCGGGGATCACTTCACCAACGATCTCGCGGTCGGACTGCACTGCACAGCGCCGGAGGCGGAGTGGCTGAAGATCAATTTTGGGCACGCGGTGGTGACGGCTGTTCCTCAGGACAACGAGATTGAGGTGACAGGGCTGCCCGGGCATGAGCCGCGCCTCGTGCGGCAGCGGTTGATCAGCGAAATTCTGGAGCCGCGGGCGCGGGAGCTGTTCCAGTTGATGCGCGACAACCTGCGGCAGGGCGGCGTGCTGGAGGCGCTGGGCGCGGGATGCGTGCTGACCGGCGGCGGCGCTCGCCTGCCGGGCTTGCTCGACACGGCTGAGAGCCTGCTGCGCGTGCCGGCGCGGATGGCATCGCCCGTGCCGCTGTCGCAAATGCCGCCGGAGCTGGCGGCGCCGGAGTTTTCGGTCCTGATCGGATCGTTGTTATACGCCCACCGCACAAGCGTGACCCGTGCGGAGGAAAACCAGGGTCTGCGCGCCAAACTGCGCGCCATCTTCGCAGGGAGCATTTAGCTATGGAACCGATGAACCAGCCTGAAGACATCCGCATTGAATTCCTCGACGAGATAGCGCGCGGGGCCAAAATCAAGGTCATCGGTGTCGGGGGAGGCGGCGGAAACGCCGTGAACCGCATGATCGCCGCGCACATGGAAGGCGTTGAGTTCATTGCCGCCAACACCGATCGGCAGGCGCTGCACCTGTCGCAGGCGCCCATCAAGATTCAGCTGGGCGTGAAGCTGACGAACGGGCTGGGCGCGGGCGCGAATCCCGATGTGGGGCGGCGGGCGGCGCTGGAAGATTCGGAGAAGATCATCGAGGCGCTGGAAGGCGCGGACATGGTGTTCGTGACGGCGGGGCTGGGCGGCGGCACGGGAACGGGCGCGGCTCCGGTGATTGCATCGCTGGCGAGCGAGATGGGCGCCCTGACGGTGGCGGTGATCACGCGGCCGTTCGCCTTCGAAGGCAAGCGGCGCATGATGCAGGCCGAGCGCGGCATGCAGGAGCTGCTGGACAGCGTGGACACGATGATCGTGATCCCGAACGAGAAGCTGCTGGCGGTAGCCCGGGATGCCGGCTTCTTCGAGTCGTTCCGCATTGCCGACGATGTTCTGCGCCAGGGAGTGCAGGGGATTTCCGACATCATCACGATTCCGGGCATCATCAATCGCGATTATGCGGACGTGAAGACCACCATGGCGGGCATGGGATACGCGGTGATGGGCACGGCGGTGCGCAGCGGAGCAAATCGCGCTGTGGAAGCCGCGCAGGCGGCGATGGCGTCGCCGCTGCTGGAGTCGGGCGCGATCGACGGAGCGCGGGGCATCCTGATCAACATCACCGGTTCCAGCAACCTGAAGCTGAGCGAAGTGAACGAGGCTTCGACGCTGATCCAGAGCGCGGCGCACGAGGACGCGAACATCATCTTCGGGGCGGTGCTGAACGAGGGCATGGGCGACGACGTGAAGATCACGGTGATCGCTACCGGGTTCAAACAACAGGGATCGCCGGAGCGGCGGGATGCCATGCTGCATGCGGCAATCCGGCAGGAGCCGGTGGGACGGGCCCCGGCCCCCAGGTTCGCCAGCGAAGATGACGATGAGCCAGTAAGCAACGTTCCGGCAGCGGCAGTGTTCGTTCCAGTGACGGCGCGCGAGGTCATTTCGGCATTTGCGGCGGAGCCCGAGCGCCGAACGGAGGTGGAACCCCTGCGGCTGGAACCTCAGGCCATGCCGGGCGGGGTAGAAATAGTCGAGGAGAAGACAGCCGTAGCCGTGGCTCCCGAAACAGGGGGGCCGGAGAAGGCTACCCCACCCCCAATCTTCGAGGAGGCGAACGACGAACTGGATATTCCTGCCTTCATGAGGAAGGGTGGTCTGTAGTCCAGATCACCGAAAAGGGGTACTCCGGGGCTGCGATAATGTACTGGACAGCCAACACTTTCTGGTTATAGTGAACCAAGAGTACCTGTCTGCCATCTAAGGTGTAGCCGGAGGGAGCAGCCAGGAAGCTGTCAGGATACATGGTTTCAACAACATAGGACGGCAGCGAATCGGTTCGGACGTGGTTTTAAACGGTTTGCGCGGACCTTAAGGGACAGACAAATTGCTGTTGCAGCACCAGGCAGTTGAAAAGCAGGGCAGGGTGTCTGATTTTTTGCGAGTGAGATTCCTGATGAGGCGTTTTGTCTTCCTTCTCTGCGTTGCCGGACTGGCGGGTACTCCGCTGAGCTTCGCGGCATCGACCTCCACGACCACGACGCACCGGGTCCTGCATCGGCGGCACGCCCCGGCAGCGCACCGGACAACCACGGTTCATCACCGTGGGGTGCGGCCGCAAACGGCGACCGCGCACCTGAGTTCGGCTACGCTGACGACCGTCCGCCATCATCATTACCGGCATCGTTTTTACGAGCACTTCACGGCCAGTTCCTTTGCCACGGCGGATCTCACGACCGGCGACGTCACGGCGGGTGAAGATCCGATGGTGCGCCAGGCGGCGGTCGACGCGCTGGGCGACATGAACGGCACGGTGGTGGCCATCGACCCGTCGAACGGGCGGATTCTGGCGATGGTGAACCAGAAGCTGGCGCTTTCCACCGGAGCCGAGCCGTGCTCGACGATTAAGCTTTCCGTGGCGCTGGCGGCGCTGGAAGAGGGAATCGTCACCAAAGAAACGCCGGTCAACCTGGGTGGCCACTACCA
>DATGJK010000466.1:0-3298 GCA_035295245.1 Acidobacteriaceae bacterium | reverse complement strand
GCATACGCCCGTGCACGCTGTTGAAGCTGTGCGCGCGCGACAGGAAATATGCCGGGCTCTTCGACGAGCAGCCAATGCCCGACAGCTTCATCACCCGCTCCGGCTGCACGCCCATTTCGAACATGGCGTCGATGATGCGCTCGGAGATGGCGTTGTGGCCGCATCCCGCGCACAGCGTCGTCTTGCCGCCGCGATACTCAAGCACCGGCAATCCGATGCGGTTCACTTTTGGCGCTGGTGTTGCGGTCGCCGCCATTAAATTCCCTCCTGCAGCACAATTTCATCGGTAACGGACCGCGCATCGATAGGCAATCCATTAAAGTGGCGCACGCTGCGCAGCTTCGTCGTTTCCTCCGCCGGCAGATCCAGCTTCAGCAGGCTCAGCATCTGCGCGTCGCGGTTCTGCTCCACCACGTACACGCGCTCATGCGATGCCACGAACTCGTGAATCTCCTTCGCAAACGGAAACGCCCGGATGCGCAGATAATCCGCCTCCAGCCCATACTCTTTTTTCAGCTGATCCCGGCTCTCGCGCACCGCAAAGTCCGACGTGCCGTAGGCGATCACGCCCACCTTCGACTTGCCCGTCTGCACGACCAGCGGAGCCGGAACCATGCGCCGCGCTGTATCGAACTTCCGCGCCAGCCGCTCCATCAGGTTCTGGTAGTCTTCAGGACGCTCCGAGTACAGCGCCTTCTCGTTGTGGCCGCTGCCGCGCGTGAAGTACGCCGCCTTTGGATGATCCGTGCCCGGCAGCGTGCGGTACGGGATGCCGTCGCCGTCCACATCCTTATAGCGCGCAAATTCTCCCAGCCGCTTCAGATCCTCCGCCGTCAGCACTTTGCCGCGGTTCAGCGGTTTCTCCGGATAGTCGAACGGGTCGGACATCCAGTTGTTCATGCCCAGATCCAGATCGCTCAGCACGAACACCGGCGTCTGCAGTCCCTCAGCCAAATCGAACGCCGCGCCCGCAAACTCGAAGCATTCCTTCACGTTTCCCGGCAGCAGGATCGGATGCTTCGTGTCGCCATGCGACAGCACCGCCACCGACAACAGATCCGCCTGCGAAGTGCGCGTCGGCAGTCCCGTCGACGGCCCCACGCGCTGGATATCGAAGATCACGCCCGGCAGCTCTGAGAAGTAGCCGAGCCCCGCAAACTCCGCCATCAGTGAGATGCCCGGACCCGAGGTGGCCGTCATCGACCGCGCTCCGGCCCAGCCTGCGCCCAGCACCATGCCAATCGCCGCCAGCTCGTCCTCCGCCTGCACCACAGCGAAGTTCGCCTTCCCGTCCGGCTCGATGCGGTACCTCTTCAGATAGTCAATCAGCTGCTCCACCACCGACGACGACGGCGTAATCGGATACCACGTCACCACCGTGACACCCGCGAACATTGCGCCCAGCGCGCACGCCGCGTTGCCGTCGATGATGATCTTCCCTTCCGTCGCGTTCATCCGCTCCAGCACAAACGGATCCTGCTTCGGCAGCGACTCCTTCGCGTAATTGAAGCCCGCTTCCACCGCCGCCCAGTTCAGGTCCGCCGCCTTCTGCTTTTTCGCAAACTGCCTGCGCAGCGCGCCTTCCACAGCTTTCATGTCCATCTGCAGCAGCTGCGCGGCCACGCCGACGTACACCATGTTCTTCACCAGCTTGCGCAGCTTCGCCTCGGGACAAACCGCCGCTGTCAGCTTGTCAAAGGGCACCGGATAGCATGTCACGTCGTCGCGATACTGCTTCAGGTTCGCGGCCTCTTCGTAGATCGCCACCGACCCCGGACGCAGCGACAGGATGTCCTCCTTCGCCGTCTCGACGTTCATCGCAATCAGGATGTCCACATCTTTTCCGCGCGCGAGGTAACCGTACTTATTAGCGCGGATCGTGTACCAGGTCGGCAGACCCGCGATGTTCGACGGAAACAGGTTCTTGCCGCTCACCGGCACGCCCATCGCGAAAATGCTGCGCAGCAGGACGCTGTTGGCCGACTGCGAGCCCGACCCGTTCACCGTGGCTACCTGGATGCTGAAGTCGTTTACGACCGGATGAGAAGGAGAGGCTGGGGCTGATTCAGCCTGCGCAGACGGGGCGCCGGCATTGGTGGTCGCCATGTGGCGGAGTTCCCTTCAGATTCGAGAGTTACGAAAGAATTTTGCCTCTTTCTGTCTCTTTATTATAACGACCGATGCCGCCCCAGGTGCCTCGCCGGTTACTACTGTGCTGAATCTTCGCAACACCGTATTGCCCTTACAAAAAACGCCCTTGTGCCCCGACGTCCTCCCGCAGAATGGCATCTTCCCGGCTCTTATCCCGCCTCCCGGTACTGCGCAGCAGCAAATAAAAGGGCCACCCAGTTTCGAGTGACCCGCAAGTCTTCCTACACCTATCCCCTACACCCTTGCTTTGTGCCTGATGAACGCTCCCGTGTGCAGCTCAGCCCAGGCCTGCCGCAGCTGCTCGGGCGTGTTCATCACAATGGGACCCTGCCACGCCACCGGCTCCTCAATCGGAGCGCCGCTCACCAGCAGGAAGCGCATTCCCTCCGGACCGGCTTGCACCGCGATCTCGTCTCCACGATCGAAGAGCACCAGCGAATGATTCTTCGCGTCGTAGACCGGCGTCGCATTGGGATCCGCTCCAGACTCGGTCAGCACCGCCTGCGGCTCCGACGCATCGCGGAACGTCCCCGAACCGGCAAAGACGTAAGCAAACGCATTCCGCGTCGTCTCCACCTTGATGCGCCGCCTCACGTTCGGCGGCACCGAGATGTCCAGATAGCTGGGCTCGGCGGCTACGCCATCCACCGGCCCGCGCTTGCCCCAGAACTCGCCGCAGATCACGCGCGCCGTCGTGCCGTCATCCTCCGTCACTACAGGAATCGCGCTCGAGGGAATGTCCTGGTAGCGCGGATCGGTCATCTTCAGCCGCGAGGGCAGGTTCGCCCACAGCTGGAAGCCGTGCATGCGCCCCCGCTCATCGCCCTTCGGCATCTCCTGGTGCAGAATGCCGCTGCCCGCCGTCATCCACTGCACGTCTCCGGCGGTCATTTTGCCGCGGTTGCCCAGCGAATCGCCGTGCTCCACCGAACCGGCCAGCACATACGTGATCGTCTCAATACCGCGATGCGGATGCCACGGGAAGCCCGCCATGTAGTCGTGCGGATTCTCGTTGCGGAAGTCGTCGAGCAGCAGGAACGGATCGAACTCCTTCGTCTTGCCAAAACCGAAGGCGCGCTCGAGCCGCACGCCGGCGCCCTCCAGGGTTGGGGTGGTGCTCAAAATCTCGCGTACAGGACGGAGAGAC
>DATGJK010000465.1:0-3671 GCA_035295245.1 Acidobacteriaceae bacterium | reverse complement strand
AACATGGTCATGAAGCCGCCATAGCTCCACCCGGTGATGCCGATACGGTGATTATCGACGGGGTACAGCTTCTCGACGGCATCGACTCCGGCAAGAATGTCGCGGAGGTCGCCGTAGCCGAAGTCTTTGCGATTGGCCTGGGTGAAGGCCTCTCCCTGGCCGTAGCTGCCGCGCGGATTGGGCATGAGGACGAAATAGCCCATGGCGGAGAGGGGCTCGGGTCCGTATCCGGCCATGGCCCAGCGGGGCATATTGGCGGAGGATGGGCCGCCGTGGACATAGACGACCATCGGGTATTTCCTCGACGGGTCGTAGTGCGCCGGTTCGAGCAGCCATCCCTGAACGTGGAAGCCCTCGTTGGTCCAGTCGATGGATTTTGCCTGACCCCACATGGGCTTCAGATCGTCATTGGCGTGGGTGATCTGTTTCATGTTCATCAGATCGCCGGCCCACACTTCGGGCGGCTCAGAAAACGACTGGCGAATAAAAGCAATTGTGCTGCTTCCCTCAGAAGCCGCGACGCGCATGTGCAGGCCGCCGGCGCCGATAGTGTCCGGAAGGGTGAGGTCGTGGTCGGGTGAGTCCTCATGCGTGGAGAGGTTGTAGACGAACAGGTGCGAGGAGCCGCCCCTGACCTCCGCGATGCCGAGATGTTCGTTGTCCAGCCACTCGAACCAGCCGGGGCTGCCGGCACGGTTCGGCGTTTGATCGACGGGATTGCCGCCGGCTGCGGGGATGGTCCAGATGTCGCCGCCGGTCGATCCCTGGTCGGACATGAGTCCGCCAATGAAGGCGATGCTGGTTCCGTCGGGCGACCAGCGGGGGACGGCGATCTGCAGACCGTGCAGCGGGCCGGGCACGGTGCGCGTGTCGAGAACGGCGGTCGGGTGGCCGTTCAGCGGCTGGGTATAGAGCTTCGCCACCCACCAGTTGTTCTCGCCGGGAGGCGGCGCGGCGATGTAGGCGAGCTTCGAGGAGTCGCTGGACCAGGAATATTCGTAGACGTACAGGTTGTCGGGGGTGATCTGCTGCAACTGGCCGCTGGCAGCGTCCACGAGGGCGATGCGTTTGACCTCGAGGCCCTCGACGCCAATAACGCCGGCGGGCGGCTTTTCGGCCGCGAGGGGGCTGGGCTGACGGGTGGCGCCTTCAACATAAATCAGGCTGAGATATTTGCCGTCCGGGGACCAGGAGAGGTCTTCGGCGATGCCGTTCAGCTGGGCGAGAGCGCGCGGCGCAGCGGAGCCGGAGGTGTCGGCGAGAAAGATGGCGGGCTTGTGGTCGGGGGTGCAGGAGGAGAAGAACGCCAGCTTCGAGGAATCGGGCGAGAAGATTGCCTCGCTCTCCATGCCGCGGTTGCCCTCGGCGCAGGCGGTGATGCGCCGGGGCGACGACGGATCGGCAAGGGTAGCGAGCTGAAGACCATTGCCGGCGTGGCCGTTCTCAGACCAGACAATGTATTTGGCGTCGGGGGAGAGATTGACTGCGCGGTAGCTCTCGACACGGCCGAGGTCCTGCAGCAGCTGGGCAACACGCGGATCGTGCGGCGGATTGACAGGGGGCGTTTGCGCCTGGGCGATGCCGGCAGCGAGCAGGAGAGCGACGAGGAGTGCGAAGTGCAGGAAGGCGGCCCGGCTGTCCCACCCTTTTGGCCAACAACGGGCGAAAAAGGATGGGGCACCCAACGCGCGGCGCGCATGCATTTTCATGGGGGAAGTTATATCAAGAAACGCCTAACGCCGGCGCAACGGCCAGAGCGTATGATAGCCGGCACTTCGTCCAACTGAGGAGAGGAAATATGACGGCGGAACAGATGAAGTCCTTTGTGCGGGAGCATTTTGAAGAGTTCGTGAACCGCAGAAATGCCGCAATTATTCGGAAAAACATGACACCGGATTTCGTGGACCACGACGGACCGGGCGGCAGGACCGTGGGCGCTGCTGAAGACGAACAGATGATGCTGGGGATGTATCGGGCGATGCCCGATCTGAAGATCACCATCGACGATATGGTGGCTGAAGGCGACAAAGTGATCTGCCGGAACATCTGGCGGTGGACGGATGCGAACACCGGGAAGAGGATGCAGTTCCACGGATTCGTGGAATGGCGCTTCTCGGATGGCCGGATCGCCGAACGCTGGGCCACGGTGACTCCGCCCGCCGAAGGAGAGAGTTGGAGCCACGGCTGAGTCAGTATGATTCCCGTATGGTAGCGATTCGCGCGGCGCGGTTCGGGGGCGAAGACGACGACACGGCGCTGTGCCGCGCACTGATGCTGGAGTATGCCACGCATCTGAATGCCGCGGTGGGCGGAGAGCACATCTGCGTCGCGGGATTCGAGAAGGAACTGGCCGGATTGCCGGGCGAATACGCGGAACCGACGGGCACGGTGCTGCTGGCGTTTGTTGAAGACAAGCCGGCGGGGTGCGTCGCGCTGAAGCCGCTGCACCGCGAAGGCGAGGCGGAGCGCGGATGCGAGATGAAGCGTCTGTGGGTGCGAGCGCAGCATCAGGGCAGCGGGATTGGCAGAAAACTGGCGGAGGCGGTGGTCGAAGCGGCGCGGCAGCGCGGCTACACAGCCATGTATCTGGACACGATGCCGCACAGCATGCGGGCGGCCTACGCGCTGTATGGCGCGATGGGTTTTGTTCCGGTCGAGAAATATGTGGAGAACCCGGTACTGCGCGATGCGGAGGCGATGCAGGTCGCCTACCTGCGCAGGGAGCTCTAGATGGGCGAAGAACGCCTGGTTCAGATCGCGGCTCATCCACACGAAGGATTTGGCGTCGCTCGCGAACTGGAGACCGAGTTGCTGGCCGCGATTCGCGGCGAAGTGCGCTTCGACACGACCTCGCGCGCGCTGTATGCGACGGATGCCTCGAATTACCGGCAGGTGCCCATCGGCGTGGTGCTGCCGCGTGATGCGGCGGATGTGGAGGCGACCCTTGCGGCCTGCTGGAAGGCGGGCGCGGCGATTCTGCCGCGGGGCGCAGGGACGAGCCTGGCCGGGCAGTGCTGCAACGTCGCCGTGGTGCTGGATTTTTCGAAGTACATGAACCGGCTGGTGGAGCTTGACCCAGAACGGAAACGCGCTGTCGTTGAGCCGGGGATTGTGCTGGACCGCGTGCGGGAGGCGGCGGAGGTGCATCACCTGACGTTTGCGCCCGATCCGGCGACGCACAGCCGCTGCACGATTGGCGGGATGATTGGCAACAATTCCTGCGGAACGCACAGCGTGATGGGCGGGCTAACGGCAAACAACATTCGCTCGATGGATGTGCTGCTGGCCGACGGTACACGCATGACGGTGGGCGCGACGAGCGATGCGGAGCTGCAGGACATCATGAACCGCGGCGATCGCAGGGCGCAGATCTATGCGGGCATGGTGCGGCTGCGCGACCGCTACGCCGACGAGATTCGGCGGAGATTCCCGAAGATTCCGCGGCGCGTCTCCGGATACAACCTCGATGAGCTGCTGCCGGAAAACGGATTTCAGGTGGCGCGGGCGCTGGTGGGCAGCGAAGGCACTCTGGCGACGGTGCTGAGCGCGGAACTGGATCTGATGCATAGCCCGCCGTGCCGGCGGCTGGCGGTGCTGGCCTTTGCCGATCCGTTTCTGGCGGCGGATGCGGTGCCGGAGGTGATTGAGCACGGGCCGATTGGACTCGAAGG
>DATGJK010000464.1:0-4843 GCA_035295245.1 Acidobacteriaceae bacterium | reverse complement strand
GAAGACCGGATCCCCAAAGGCCTGAGCGAGGACGTAATCCGCCTGATCTCCGCGAAGAAAAATGAGCCGGAGTTCATGCTGGAGTGGCGCCTGAACGCGTATCGCTACTGGGCCAGCCAGGAGAAGAAGCAGGCGGAGCCGAAGTGGGCGAACGTGAAGTTCCCGCCCATCAATTATCAGGACATTGTCTATTACTCCGCGCCCAAGCAGAAGCAGCAGCTGAACAGCCTGGAAGAGGTCGATCCGGAGATCCTGCGGACCTACGAGAAGCTGGGGATTCCGCTGCACGAGCAGAAACTGCTCGCCAACGTGGCCGTCGATGCCGTCTTCGACAGCGTCAGCGTCGCGACCACCTTTAAGGCAAAGCTGGCCGAGGCGGGCGTGATTTTCTGCTCGTTCAGCGAAGCGGTGCAGAAGTATCCGGAACTGATCAGGAAGTATCTGGGAACGGTAGTTCCTTCCACAGACAACTTCTACGCCGCCCTGAACTCAGCCGTCTTCAGCGATGGCTCCTTCTGTTATGTGCCGAAGGGTGTGCGCTGTCCGATGGAACTGTCCACGTACTTCCGCATCAACGCGCAGGAAACCGGGCAGTTCGAGCGCACGCTGATCATTGCCGACGAGGGCAGCTACGTCAGCTACCTCGAGGGCTGCACGGCGCCGGTTCGCGACGAAAATCAGCTGCACGCCGCCGTAGTGGAACTCATCGCGCTCGATAACGCGCAGATCCGCTACTCCACGGTGCAGAACTGGTATCCCGGCGACAAGAACGGCAAGGGCGGGATCTACAACTTCGTGACCAAGCGCGGCAAGTGCGCAGGCAGAAACTCGAAGATTTCGTGGACCCAGGTCGAGACCGGCTCTGCCATCACCTGGAAATATCCGAGCTGCATCCTGCAGGGCGATAACTCGGTGGGTGAGTTCTACTCGGTCGCGCTGACGAACAATTATCAGCAGGCTGATACCGGCACGAAGATGATCCACCTCGGCAAAAACACGAAGAGCACGATTGTCTCCAAGGGCATCTCCGCCGGTCACGGACAGAACACCTACCGCGGCATGGTGAAGATCATGAAAGGCGCGGAGGGCGCGCGCAACTACACGCAGTGCGACTCGCTGCTGATCGGCGACAAGTGCGGCGCGCACACGTTCCCTTATATCGAAGTGAAAAACTCCTCGTCGCGCATGGAGCACGAGGCGGCCACGTCGAAGATCGGCGAGGATCAGCTCTTTTATCTGCAGCAGCGGGGCCTCAAAACCGAAGACGCCGTTTCGATGATCGTGAACGGCTTCTGCAAGCAGGTTTTCCGCGAGCTGCCGATGGAGTTTGCCGTCGAAGCGCAAAAGCTGCTGAGCGTGAGCCTCGAAGGCAGCGTCGGGTAAATCCTCGTTGTGTCAGGGCACGACGTTAGTCGTGCCGTCAACGCGAATAATTCTTTGGGGCTTTAGCCCCTGCGCAATTTTGGAGACAAGGACAAAGATGAATCTGCTGGAAATCAGGAATTTGCATGTGACCGTGGGTGGTCAGGAAATCCTCAAGGGCATCGACCTGACGGTGAACGCGGGCGAGGTGCACTCCATCATGGGCCCGAACGGCTCGGGCAAGAGCACGCTGGCCCAGGTGCTGGCGCGCCGCGATGCGTATCAGGTGACGGAAGGCTCCATCACCTTTGACGGGAAGGATCTGCTGGAAATGAAGCCCGAAGAAGCGGCCTGCGAAGGCGTCTTCCTGGCTTTTCAATATCCGGTCGAGATCCCCGGTATCGGCAACACATATTTCCTCCGCTCTGCGCTGAACGCGCAGCGCAAACACCGCGGCCAGGACGAAATGGACGCGATGGATTTCCTCCCGCTCTTCCGCGAGAAGCTGAGGCTGCTGGAGATGGATGACAAGCTAATGAACCGCTCGCTCAACGAGGGCTTCTCCGGCGGTGAGAAGAAGCGCAACGAGATTCTGCAGATGGCGATGCTCGAGCCGCGGCTCTGCGTTCTCGACGAGACCGATTCCGGCCTCGATATCGACGCGTTGCGCATCGTGGCGAACGGTGTGAACTCTCTGCGCAATCCTGAGCGCGCCATGATCGTCGTCACCCACTATCAGCGCCTCCTGAACTACATCGTGCCGGATTTCGTGCACGTGCTGGTCGATGGCCGCATCGTGCGTTCGGGCGGCAAAGAGCTGGCGCTGGAACTGGAAGAGAAGGGCTACGGCTGGACCGAGAAAGAAGCGCCGCAGCCGGTTGGAGTTCGCAGCTAATGGCGACAGCAACAGAACAAACGACCTGGCTGCAGAGCTGGCTCGATGCGTTTACTGAGTTGCAGGAGAGCGCACCCGCGCCGGCGTGGCTGAAGAAGCTGCGCGACGCTGCCTTCGCCCGCTTCTGCGATAAGGGATTCCCCACCACACGCGACGAGGACTGGCGCTTCACCAATGTAGCGCCCGTCGCGCGGACAGCCTTCCGGGCTGCAGCCCCGGCGAAACTCGCGCCGGCCGACCTCCGGAAGTACTCGCCCGAAGGTGCGAAGATCCAGCTGGTCTTCGTCAATGGCCGCTTCGCGCCGGACCTCTCGTCGGTCGGCAATCTGCCAAAGGGCGTCACCGTCGCCGGCCTGCGCGAACAGACAGCCCAGCACCCTGAGACCGTCGAAAAGCACCTCGGCCGCTACGCTGACCAGGAGCGCGACGCCTTTGTCGCCCTGAACACTGCTTTCATCGGTGACGGCGCGTATGTGCACGTCGCTCGTGGCGTTGTCGTCGAGCAGCCCATTTTTCTGCTCTACCTCTCGACCCAGGAAAGCGCGCCGGCCATGACCCACCCGCGCAATCTGATCGTCGCAGAAGACCAGAGCCAGGTCAGCATTGTCGAGGATTACGTCTCCGTCGGCGGCGAATCCACCGTGCTCTCCAATGCCGTCACCGAACTCATTGCCGGCGAGAGCACCACAGCGCATCACTACCTCATCGAGCGGGAGCACCTGAAGGCCTTTAATTTTTCAACCCTTCGCATCCAGCAGGGACGCAGCGCGAACATTGCATCGCATTCGCTGCTGCTCGGCGGCGGACTGGTGCGGAACAATGTCCACCCGGTACTGGCCGGCGAAGGCGGCGAGTGCCTCATCAACGGGCTGTTCCTCGGAACCGGCCGCCAGCATCTGGACAATTACATGCACGTGGAGCACGCCAGCCCGCACTGCGGCAGCCGCCAGTTCTACAACGGCATTCTCGACGCGCAGTCCCACGGCGTCTTCCACGGGCGCATCGTCGTCCATAAAATCGCGCAGAAGACCGACGCCAAACAAACCAATCGCAACCTGCTGCTCAGCGACGACGCCCAGATCGACACCAAGCCGCAGCTCGAGATCTACGCCGACGACGTCAAGTGCACGCACGGCGCGACCATCGGCCAGATCGAAGAAAACGCGCTGTTCTACCTGCGTTCGCGCGGCCTGAATGAAGCCGAGGCGCGCAAGCTGCTGCTGATGGCCTTCGCCGAGGAGTGCGTCGAGCGCATGCACGAGGGTGCGGCCCGCGATCATGTGGAGAAGCTCATTCGCGAGTCTTTGCGCTTCATGGAGGCGCACCCGCATCAGGCGGCCGGAGCGGTGACCGAACGCAACTGGACCGAGACGGACTGAACGGTCTGAAACTGGGCTGAGAGGAGTGGCGATGACAGCCAGCGTAGCAATTCCGGAGAAGGCCAGCGCGCTCGACGTAGACAAGATTCGGCGCGATTTCCCCATCCTGCACACCCAGGCGCGCGGGCACAACCTCGTCTATCTGGACAACGCGGCGACCTCGCAAAAGCCACAGGTTGTCATCGATGCCCTGGTCCATTACTACGAGACCGGCAATGCGAACATCCACCGCGGAGTGCACTATCTTTCCGAAAAAGCCACGCAGGATTTTGAGGAAGGCCGCGCCGCGGTGCAGCGCTTCATCAACGCCGCTCACTCCGGTGAGATCGTCTTCACCCGCGGCACCACCGAAGCCATCAACCTGGTCGCGCAAACCTATGGACGCACGCACCTGCGCGCAGGCGACGAAGTCCTCATCACCGCCATGGAGCACCACTCCAACATCGTGCCCTGGCAGATTCTGTGTGAGGAGCAAGGCGCGAAGCTGCGCGTCGCCCCGATCAACGATCAGGGCGAGCTGATCGTCGAGGAGTTCGCGAAGCTGCTCGGCCCGAAGACGAAGATCGTTGCCCTCTCGCATGTCTCCAATGCGCTGGGCACCGTGAATCCCGTGATGCGGCTCATTGCCATGGCCCACGCGAAGGGCGTCCCGGTCCTCGTCGACGGAGCGCAGGCCGTTCCCCACATCGCTGTCGATGTCCGCGATCTCGATGCCGATTTCTACGCCTTCTCCGCGCACAAGATGTATGGTCCAACCGGCATCGGAGTGCTCTACGGCAAAAAGGCTCTGCTCGAGGCCATGCCTCCATATCAGGGCGGCGGCGACATGATCGCCTCCGTCACCTTTGAGAAGACCACGTACAACAAAGTACCGCACAAGTTCGAGGCAGGCACGCCGGACATGGCCGGCGTCGTCGGCCTGAAGGCCGCCATCGAGTACATGCACGCCATCGGCATCGACAAGATCGCCGCGCACGAGCACGATCTGCTGGAGTACGCGACCGAAAAGCTGTCCGCGTTGCCCGGCATCCGCGTCATCGGCACGGCCGCCGACAAAGCCAGCGTGCTTTCCTTCGTCATCGAAGACGTGCACCCGCACGATATCGGCACCATCCTCGACCAGGAAGGCATCGCCATCCGCACCGGCCACCATTGCGCCCAGCCGGTGATGCAGCGCTTTGGCGTGCCCGCCACGGCGCGCGCCTCG
>DATGJK010000463.1:0-5756 GCA_035295245.1 Acidobacteriaceae bacterium | reverse complement strand
GATGACGTCATGATCAGCAGGATCACCAGCATCCTCGAGATGATCTCTGCATGGCACATGTACAGCGTCCCGCACAGCACCAACCCCGCATTCAGGCATGCCTGCAGCACCATGCGGATCTCATGCGCCACCCTTCCCCCGCGGTTCGCAGCGTAGAGACCGTACCGGCTGCTGACCACGATGTAGGAAAGCATGAACCATCCGAGGTAGGCTAAATCCAGCGAACCTGCGCGATAGTGCGGCGTCGTTGTGGTCGGGAAGAGCCGTGAGACCAGGGTGGCTCGCAGCATCAGCGCCAGCCCGAACGCCAGCAGGATCATCAGCAGGTCGTTGAAGACCATCACCGCGACGACCCCGGCTGTGGGACCCATCCCGCTCCGCCGGTTCGCAGGCAGCTGAGACACCGAGGCCGGCGCATCTTTTGCGGCAGGTCCGTTTCTCAGGTATTCGGATGTGGCCATGTCAGCTTTGCCTGGTCTCGCGGTTGCGCCTGAAGAGACCGCCTGTGGGGCGCTTCGGTGAACGCTGTTCCAAATCTTGTTTTAAGGTCAGAAATCTTGCAGAGAATGAAAGGTACGGCCCGTGGGGAAGTTCTCTCCGTCCGCCCTCGGTCACGCTGATCTTACCCCGCGATCTCTTGCACGTTCGTGGCGAACGAGAGCCTGCCTTCTTGTCTATTTAGCAACATATAACAGATAAGCCCAATCTGCCTGTTGAATTTTCTGCTACTCCCTGTGAAATCTTGCCGGCTCGGCAACACCCGCCTTTCGAAGCCGGTTTTGGCCTCGCATTCCCCCGGCGTGTTCGGTCGCGCAACGATCCCTGTTCGATCCTGGCGCCCGATAGTAGATCGCCACTACGGCAGTGTCAATTCCCGCTGCAACTTTGTTGATGACGTTTGCGCAATCTCATGCCGCTTTGGCACTGCCGCCCCGGCGGTTGCCGCATTTGCGGTACAAACGTGATATGCAATCCGGTACCCTCGACCGGCTCCGCGACCTCATCTGGGATCAGGCCCGCCCCGTCGACAAATTTGGACACCAGCCCCGCTTGCAGGCGCTCATCGACGCCGTCGGCGTCGGACTCGACTACGACCGCGACGTCGTTCTGGCCGCCGCCTGGCTTCATGATCTCGGCGTCTTCGTCGGCCACCGCCCCGAGGATCCCCAGGAACTCGCCCGCTGGGATCATGTCGCTTACGCCTGCTCCCACGCCCCGCAGATCCTCCGCGACGCCGGCTTCCCCGAATCGAAAATCCCCGCCGTCCTCCAGGTCGTCCGCGAGCATCAGCCCAGGGACAACCCCACCACCACCGAAGCCGTCATCCTCCGCGACGCCGATATCCTCGAGCAACTCGGTGCCATCGGCATCCTGCGCACCGTCAGCAAGGTCGGCCGCGATACCCGTTTTCCGCGCTTCACCGACGCGGTCGCCGCGCTGCGCCGCGCGCTCGAGCATTTGCCTGGCCAAATCCGATTGCACACCACCCGCCGCCTCGCCGAACCCCGCATCGCAGTCCTCGAAGCCTTCCTCACCGCCGTCGAGGACGAAGCAGGCCCCAACCTTTTCTAATTCATCCAGCCGCCGCGGCGGTCCGCCAGTCTCCGGGGGCCGCTCGCTCGCAAACAGCGCACCCAATAAAAAGAAGAGGCTGGGCCTGTGAAGGCCGCAGGAATGCCGTCAATTTTCACCATCAAGTAGCCTGTTTTCAAATTCTTAGCGGTGAAATGTCAATTTGCGGTTGTTTTCTCGGCCGGGTTAGCGCACAATTTCTCGCTGTATGCACGTGCCTAAATTGCTCGGTGAGCGTTGAGGTGGCAACGATGAACGCCGGCGTTTCAATCCCGGATAAGATCAAGGTCCTGGTCGTCGATGACGAGCACTCCATCGCCGATACCCTCAGCATCATCCTCAAGCGTCATGGATTCGACACCGCCACAGCGTACTGCGGAGCGACCGCCGTGGAAGCGGCGCGCCTCTGGAACCCAGACGTCCTCCTCACCGACGTGGTCATGCCCGACATGAACGGTATTGAAGCGGCCATCCTCATTCTGGCCGCTCATCCCCGCTGCAAAATCCTGCTGTTCTCCGGTCAGGCCGCCGCGCAGGAGATGGTCGCCGCCCGGCTGGATACGGAATGCTTCCGGTTCCTGCAGAAGCCCATCCATCCCGTGGAACTGATCGACTCGTTGCGTACCCTCGTGGCCAGCGACGCGCGAACGGGACCACCGCTCGAACGCGCTTCCTGACGTCCCGCTCCGCCGCCCGCTCCTTCGGAAACCCAGTGCTCCCCTGCGTCAGCCGTTCTTCAGGTCCCTGATCCTGTCGATCAGCTTCGATGGATGAACCGGCTTGGCCAGCAATGGAAATTCGTAACCCCTCACCCTGCTATCCTCCAGGATGTCGGCAATCCCGGCTTGTCCGGAAATCAGTAAAATCTTCGTCGCCGGAAACATGGTCGAGATGGCAATGGCCAGTTCGACCCCGTTCATCCCCGGCATCATGATGTCGGTCACGAGGTAGTCCGGATGGAAGGAGCCGGTCATGTCCAGGGCTCCGAATCCATCGTAGGCGGTCTTCGCATGGAAGCCGGCGCGGCGAAGAATGGCCGCCGTCGTATCGGCCAGCAGCCGCTCATCGTCAACCACCAGAACCCGCGGTTGCCCCGCGGCGGTCTCCTCCGCGTTTGACTCGGATGTCTCCAGGTCAGAGGCAGGCGCCGCAAATTCCTCTGCGAGATGAATCATGGGTCCAGGAAGTTCCACTAGGAAGCCGCCCTCCGGGATTCGTGCCCGTCACCATTCGCGACTCCGCTTTGCGCGCGATGAAAAGGAAGGTAGAGGGTCACTACCGTGCCGCTGTCGGTCGCCTCCGTGCTGCTTGAGACGGATATCTGGCCCCCATGCCGTTCCACAATCTGTTTGGCGACCCAAAGCCCGATGCCCGTTCCAAGATTCCCTTTCGTGGTGAAAAAAGGCTCAAAGATTCTGTCGATGTTCTCGCGCCGGATGCCGTGCCCGGTGTCGCTCACGACCACGCGCAGACCGTCTTGCTCTCCCTTCATGATGCGAGTTGTCGAAATCGATAGCCGGCCTCCCTGCGCCATCGCATCGATGGCGTTCGACACGATATTCGAGAACACCTGAACGATTTCCCCGGACCGCACGCTGATCTTCCGCAGGTCGTTGAACGTGGCCTCGACCGTGATGTTATGGGCGAGCAGCTTGCTGCGATAGACAGACAGGACGTTCTCGATCAGATCGTGCAGATGAACCTCTGATGGTTTCCCCGTATCCCGGTAATAGCCGAGCGTCTGTCGTGCGATGTGCGAGACACGCTCCAGTTCGCCCTCTGCCGTCGCCAGGTAGCTCTGAACATCCTCCCTGGAGATGCCGTCCTGACGCGCCAGATAAATCAGGTTCAGCACGGATGCCAGAGGATTGTTGATCTCGTGCGCGATCGCCGCGGCCATCCGCCCGGTGGTCGCGATCTTCTCCGCTTCAATTGCCATGCGCTCTACCTTTTTTCGATCGGAGACATCCCGCGCGATCTTCGACCCGCCGATCACTTCTCCGTTGTTGTTGCAGATTGGAGAAATGGTGATCGACACTTCGCGCAGTTCTCCGCTCTTGCTTACCCGCGTCGTTTCGTAATGTTCGATCTTTTCGCCGGCCTTGAGTCTGCGCAGAATCTCCGCTTCTTCGTGGCGGAGATTTTCCGGAATCAGCCGCAGAATCGACTGACCGATGATTTCATCGGCTTCATACCCGAACAGCCGCCGCGCTCCGTTGTTCCACGTCCGGATAATGCCGTTGAGGTCCTTGCTGATGATCGCGTCGTCGGCTGAATCCACGATCGCTGCCAGCCGAAACCGGCTTTCATCCGCGCGCCGGCGGTCGCTGATGTCGCGCGCGATTTTCGAGGCCCCAATGATCTTCCCGCTGTCATCGCGGATGGGCGAGATAGAGACCGAGATCGGGAATCTCTCTCCGTTCTTCCTGACCCTCGTGCTTTCGAAGTGCTCGATCCGCTGTCCCGACCGAATCTTCCCCAGAATGAAATCTTCTTCGTGCTGCAGCTCCGTGGGAATCAGGCGCAGAATGGACTGGCCGACGATCTCGTCCGCCTCATAGCCGAAGATCCGGCGGGCTCCTTCGTTCCAGCTGGTGATGATCCCGTTCAGATCCTTGCTGATGATCGCGTCGTCGGACGACGCAATGATCGCGGCAAGGAAGTTCTTTGCCGTTTCCGTCAATACCGTCGGTTTGCCAAAGACCTTGGCGGTGTCTGGTTTCTTCAAATTGGGCCGGCTCCGAACGGATGGGATGCTGCGGGAGTTTCGCAGGGAAGAGCGCACACTGCTCCTTCAGGACATGGATGCAGCTTTCCACGCGATTGGTTTTGCTCTGCCCGTCAGAAAACGCGCGCGTCCTATGCAGCGCCAGCGCCGCGCTTCACTCCCGGTCGAATACCAGAACGTTCGGCTCGCTCCGCCCCGGACGGTGCATCGTCATCGTCAGCATCTTTCCATCCTCGGAAATACTGATCTCCTGCGTACCCACGAGATTCTCGCCGATCTTGTCGGTTAACTCGATGGTCCTCTCGTTCACTCTCCGCGCCGACGACATGACGTTGCGCCGCGAGCCTGGATTCAGGTAGGCCTTGCCGTCGAACTTTACGTTCTTCGTCACGCCTTCCGACGCAACAACAATCGTGAGCCCGTCTCCCTCATACGGACGCACCTGCATCTCGTAGGAGGTCTCCATCTGCTCGCTCGTGCTCACCCAGTCTCCCGCAAACCCCGTTCCTTCTCCTCTGCGCTCGTAGAGGTAAACGACGTGGGTGGTCTTTCCGTTGTCGCCCATCTGCGTGTAATCGTCCTGCAGCGTGCTGCCGTCCTTGCCGAGAGTCCAGGTCGCGCGTATCAGCAGCCGGCCATCCCGCTTGCGCACCACGGTCCATTCCTCCGGACCTTCAGGCGTCACAGCAAACGTGGTTCCCACGATGCCCGGCTGATCCGTTCCATCCGCCACAATTGTCTCCGCAGACCCGCCGCCAAAATCGAACGAGTATTTGTTCCCTCCCAGGCTTGCCACCATCATTTCGTCCACCAGCCGGCTCTTCTGCAGATTGAGCTTCCAGTCGCCGATCATCGGATCATCTGCGGCCCACGCCACGCCCGCGGCAACGCATGCAAACGAAAGCAACAGAAATGCACGCCTGAGCATAGAACTCCCCTCCTGGCGACCGGCAAGCAGCATGTCAGCAGCCATTGGCGAGACATCTTTTGGATCGCGTCGCGCCCCGCACCCGGACGCCGCCAACCCGCGTCCGGAGAGCCGATTCGCCTACTATCTCCCGAGGGCACCCCGGACTCCTGCTTGCTTCCTGCCGCCTCTCTCACTGTCCTCCGGCGTCCGCAACCGCACAACGCCGCCCAAAACCGGACATCGCGGGCGTTTCCGCAGAGCTGCCAGGCTTGCCTGAAGATGGAATCCGCAATCGAACCGATCGCTCGCACACACGCGCTACGGCTGCTGCGCCTCCAGCAGCGTGACCGCCATGCGGTTCAGCGGAGTTGGGATGGCGTGCTTTTCTCCCCTGCGCACGATGACGCCGTTCCGTGCAGCGACCTCCATGCGGCGGCCGGCCAGCCGGTCGGCGAGCAGCGAATTCACGGCGTCCGGCGGCTGCGCACGATACTGCGCCAAAATTTCTTCTCCCAGCGAATCGCTCAGCTTTGCCCCCTCTGCGCG
>DATGJK010000462.1:0-3007 GCA_035295245.1 Acidobacteriaceae bacterium | reverse complement strand
GGCACGGTCTGCGGCCCGGCGTCGCCGGGAAAGGTAATGACCGCGTCCGGAGTAACGAACTCCGCCAACACCTGGCGGCAGGCGCCGCACGGGGTGCTGGCGCAATGGTTGCGGTTGGCTACAGCGATGGCGCGAATCCTGCGCCCGGGGCCCTGTTCGCTGATCGCCCGAAACAGCGCGTTGCGCTCTGCACAGCTGCTCAGGCCGTACGAGACGTTCTCGACATTGCAGCCGGTAACGATCTCGCCGTCGTCGAAGAGCAGCGCCGCGCCGACGTAAAACCTGGAGTACGGCGCATAGGCATGGCGCGCCGCTTCGGCGGCCGCCGCTCGCAGGCGGTCGAGCACAACGGAATCCACGGTGGACATTCGCTTAACAGGCTAACGGAGGAGCGAGTGCGAGGCAAACGTAACCGAAGTTAGTGGATCGTCTTCATCCGCCGCTGCAGGTAATCCATCAGCAGGTACTCGCCCAGCGTCGCGGGTGTCGTGAAATAGGCCTTACCTTTGCACATCTGCGTCACCTTCTGTACGAACTGCACCAGGCCGAAGTCCGACGCCAGCATAAATGTGTTGATCATGATGTTCTGCCGCTTGCAGCGCGAGACTTCTTCGAGCGTTTCGCTGACGACCAGCGGGTCCAGGCCGAAGGCGTTTTTGTAGATGCGCCCGTCAGGCAGAGTCAGCGCGGAAGGCTTGCCGTCGGTGATCATCACGATCTGCTTCATGTCTTTCCGCTGGCGCTGCAGGATCCGCTGCGCCAGCCGCAGCCCTTCGCGTGTGTTGGTGTACCACGGGCCCACCTTGACGCGGGCCAGTTGCGAAACGGGCATCTCCTCTGCCGAGTCGTGGAAGAGAACCAGCGACAGCGTGTCACCCGGGTATTGCGTGCGGATGAGGTGCGCCATGGCCATCGCGACCTTCTTCGCGGGCGTGAAGCGGTCTTCGCCGTACAGGATCATCGAATGCGAGCAGTCCAGCAGCACAACAGTGGCGCAGGAACTTTGGTATTCGCTCTGGTGGACCTGCAGGTCGCTGTATTCCATGTTCAGCGGCAGAGTAACGCCTTCGCGCAAAATGGCCGATTTGAGGGTGGCCGGAGCATCGAGGTTCAGGGTGTCGCCGAATTCGTAGGGCTGCGATCCGCCGCTGGTCTCCACGCCTGTGGCCCAATAGCGCGTGTCGTGGCGCCCGAAATTCGATTTGCCGAGCGAGCCGAGCAGGTCGCGCAGGGTTTTGTAGCCGAGGAAATCCAGACTCTTGTCGGTCACCTCGAAGCGGGCCTCGGTCTGCGCATCGCCCATCTGGCCTGGCCCCTGGGATGGATCATTTGCCTGCTGCGGCCGGTCCGTGGAGATGTAGTTCTCACGCTCCAGGCGGTCAATGAGCTTATCGATCAGTTCGTCGAGGCGGCCTTCAGCGTTCAGCTCATCGAGCTTCTGCTGCATCTTCTCGTCGAAGGCGTCCCCCTGCTGCAGCGCGCGCCGCAGCGCCTCCCGCAGATCGTCCAGCGTCTGGTCGAGATCCTGGAACTCCGCCCACGGATTCTGGAATCCCGAATCCAGCAGATAGTCGGACAGCGCCTTGAGCAGATCTTCCATGCTCATCTCGCTCGACAGATCGCCGGTGAATTTGGTGTAGCGAACGCTCTTCATGCAATAGCCCGTAGCTGGTAGACCGTAGCCGGTAGCGAGCTACAGGCCACAGACGAACGGCTCAGTTAAAGCTTCCCCTCCGCGCGCGCCGTGTTTGCCACTGTTCGTATTCGCGTTCGGCTTCCACGCGCTCCGTGGTGCGCTCCTGTTGCTGCCGCTTCTGAGCGGAGAAACTGCGCTCCTCGTTGCGGCTGATGCGGTGATGGCTGCACATGCCTTCGAGCAGAAACTCGGCAGCGGCGGTGACCTGTTCCGGCGGAGCGCCGGCTTTGATGCCCAGGGGCGAGAGCTTCTCCTGCAATCCCTGGATCTGCTTCAGCTCTTCCACCGTGGCCTTCGCCGGCTGATCATCGGATATTTTGACCGTGCCGCCCAGGTTGAACCACTGTTCGATCTGTTGGGTATTCACCCCGCCGAAGTACTTGTCGAATACCTTGCCGATCGCGGTGCGCACGATTTCCCGCACCACCGTGTCGGCGCCCTTCATCTCGCCTTCGTACTCGAGTTCCAGCTTTCCGGTGATACCCGGCAGCGCTGTGTAAAGATCTCCGATCCGCGGAGCCACGCGGGTTTCGCCATGCAGCAGCGCGCGCCTCTCCGCATTCGACACCACCAGCTCGAGCGTCGCAATGGGCAGCCTCTGGCTCACGCCGCTGCGCTTATCCACCTTCTTGTCTTCGCGCGCGGTGAAAGCCACTTGTTCGATCACTTCGCGGAGGTACGGCGGAATCTCCGCGTCTCCCAATTCGCGCTCTGTCCAGGCCTCCTGCGCGGTAATCGCAATACCCTCTTCCAGCGTTTCGGGATAATGTGTGCGGATCTCCGAGCCGATGCGATCCTTCAGCGGGGTAACTATCTTGCCGCGCGCCGTGTAGTCCTCCGGATTCGCGCTGAAGACCAGCGCCACATCCAGTTCCAGCCGCACCGGATAGCCCTTAATCTGCACATCGCCTTCCTGCATGATGTTGAACAGCGCCACCTGGATTTTCCCCGCCAGATCGGGCAGTTCGTTCACGGCAAAGATGCCCCGGTTGGCCCGCGGCAGCAGCCCGTAGTGCATCGTCAGCTCGCTGGCGAGATCGTGCCCACCGCGAGCGGCCTTGATGGGATCGAGATCGCCGATCAGGTCCGCCACGGTGACGTCCGGCGTGGCCAGTTTCTCCACGTAGCGCTCATCGCGCCCGAGCCAGCCCAGCGGCGTGTCATCGCCGCGCTCCGTGACGAGGTCGCGGCAGCGGCGGCACAGCGGCAGGTATGGATTGTCGCGAATCTCGCAGCCGGCGATATACGGCAGGTGCTCGTCCAGCAGCGCAGTGAGCGCGCGCAGGATGCGGCTCTTCGCCTGCCCGCGCA
>DATGJK010000461.1:0-4455 GCA_035295245.1 Acidobacteriaceae bacterium | reverse complement strand
TGAAGGGCATCGCCCGAGTCGATCCGGCGCAAATGCCGGTCAATCGAGTTCCGCCGCAGGTGACGCTCGAGAGCGTACTGGTAGACGATGTCGCGCAGCACGCGCTTACAGGACTGACGATCCCGCCGGGGCACAGCCACTACGAATTCGATTATGCGGGGTTGAGTTTTGTGGCGCCGCAGAAAGTGGAGTACCGGTATCAGCTGGAGGGATTCGATCCGCACTGGGTGGAGGCCGGCACCCGGCGCGTGGCGTATTACACAAATCTGCCGCATGGACGGTATATCTTTCGCGTGATGGCGCGGAACAACGATGGCGTGTGGAGCGAGACGGCGGCGACCGCACAGTTCGTCGTGCAGCCGCACCTGTGGCAGACACTTTGGTTCCGGCTGCTGTTGGTTCTGGCGCTGGCAGCAGCAGGGTACGCTGCGTGGAAGCGGCGGCTGCGCGGGGTGGAGCGTCAATACGAGGCAGTGCTGGCAGAACGGACGCGCATCGCACGCGAGATTCACGATACGCTGGCGCAGGGATTCGTTGCCGTATCCGTGCAACTGGAACTGGTGGCCCGCCTCATGCAGACATCGATTGCTGCCGCCAAAGCGCAACTGGACCACACGCGAGCGTTGGTGCGCAGCAGCATCGAAGACGCGCGTTTGTCGATTTGGGAGCTGCGGTCGCAGACGGCCGAGCAGGGAGATTTGGCTTCAAGGCTGCTGAAAATGTCGGAGGAAGTGATCGCGCGCGCCGGAGTGCCGGTGAAAGCGCAGATTCAGGTGAGCGGAACGTATCATCCGCTGGATCCCGACGTGGAGCGCGAAACGCTTCGCATCGGTCGGGAAGCGGTCGTGAACGCGGTGCGGCACGCGAACCCAAAGACCATCCTGCTGCGGCTGAGCTTCCAGGAGGACCGGTTTGCCATGGAGGTGCGCGACGACGGCAGAGGCTTTGCGGGTAAGCCTGCGGACGGTGCGACAGGGCATTATGGGCTCACCGGCATGCGGGAGCGCGCGCAGGCCATCGATGGAGACCTGACGGTGGAGAGCCGCGAGGGCGAGGGTACGACCGTGAGGCTGGAACTGGAGCTTGCACGAGAGGCCGGGAAGAAAAGGTAACGATGACCGACACGATAAAAATCCTGATCGTCGATGACCATCACATTGTCCGCCAGGGGCTCGCAGCACTCCTGAAAACCGTTCCCGGCTTTCATGTGCTGGCGGAAGCGGCGGACGGCGAGCAGGCGGTGGATTTGTTCCGGAAGCATCGGCCGGACGTGACGCTGATGGATCTGCGCCTCCCGAAAATGAATGGGGTCGATGCCATTGCGAAAATCCGCGAGACTGCGCCGGGCGCGCGCATCGTGGTGCTCACTACATTTGATGGCGACGAGGATATTTATCGAGCCTTACAGGCCGGCGCCAAGGGTTATCTCCTCAAGGGCATGGATCTGACGGAGCTTTCCGACGCAATCCGGGCGGTGCATTCGGGGAAAACGCGGATTCCTCCGCGCGTGGCCGAAAAGCTGGCCGAGCGGATGAGCGGAGCGACGCTGACTGGCCGCGAGCTGGAGGTCCTGAAGCTGATTGTGGCGGGCAAGAGCAACAAAGACATCGGGAACGCATTGTTTATTTCTGAGGCGACGGTCAAGACGCACGTCAACAGCCTGCTGAGCAAACTGGGCGTGGAAGACCGGACCCAGGCCGCCACGACCGCGCTGCAGCGCGGCATTGTGCATTTGGACTGAACGGCAAGGGAGCAGGAAGGCGGAGGAATCCGTGAAATTGGGACGAATGGTTCAGGCGGCCGTGACAGCGGTTCTTGCGATAACGATGTGCTGCGCCGTCGCGCAGCCGCACAGCGCAGACTGGCGGCAGGCAACCGATGCGGAGCTGAAATCCGTCATCCCGGCACGCGCGCCGGTCGTCACGGAGCGCATCGAGACGGAGATGCGGTCGGCTTCCGGCATCACCAACGGCAAAGGCAAATATATTGCCGGAGTTGTGCTGATCACCGCGGGCTATTCGGCCGAGGGCAAGTATTCGCACTTCTTTCTTACGCAGGTGCCACTCCGGCTCGACAATACCGTGCAGTTGCCGGCGGGCGAGTATGTGATTGGGTACGAACACGGCGATAATGGACTCCTGGTGCATTTTTACGAAGCGTCCACGGGAAAGCCGGTAGGCAGCTTGCTCGCGAAGCTGATTCCGGGCACGACGCGAGTCGAGGCGTTTCGCATCTGGCCGTCTGCGTCGCAGCACGCCGGAGCGTCAGCCGAGCACGCGATGATCCAAATTGGACGTTTCGGATTTAGCTATCAAATTGGAGGGTAGCTGCGAATGGCGCAGGCTGCGTCGCAAAAAGAACAGAAGGTGATGGAAGCGCTGTACGAGAACTGGCAGGCGGAGATGCGCGGCTTCCATACGTACAACACCCTGTCGGAGCGCGACGACGATCCGGTACGCCGGAAGACGCTGCGGCACATGGCCGAGGCAGAGGCGCACCATGCCGCCTTGTGGGCGAAGCGGATTCGTGAACTGGGAGCGGAGATTCCCAGGTATGAGGGCAAGACCAGCGGCGATGCGGATTCGCTGGTGAACCGCCTCGGAGGGCCGCAGATGGCGCTGCGGCGGCTGGAGATCGACGAGAGCCGCGATATTGCGCGCTATGGGCAGCAGCTGAAGGAGCTGGGCGACGAGCCGAGCATCGCGATCCTGAAGCAGGTGATCGCGGACGAGCAGGAGCATTATCGGGAGCTGAGCGAACTCATCCGGCACCGGTATCCCAAGCCTCCGGCGAATGCGCAGCTGGCTCGCCAGGAACTGGACGAGTTGCTGACGCGCCGTAACCGCTCGGGCCGGCAAACAGCGGGTTGGATTGGCGATGCTATCTATGGCGTGAACGACGGACTTGGGGCGATCTTCGGAATCGTCTCAGGGGTCTCGGGCGCCACCCTGGGCAACAGCAAGTGGGTTCTGCTCTCAGGCTTGGCCGGCATGATCGCCAGCGCGCTTTCCATGGGTTCCGGCGCATATCTGGCGGCGAAGAGTGAGCGCGAGATCTACGAGGCCGAAGTCACTCGCGAGCGCGAGGCCGTCGAGATGAACGAGCCGGAGGCGCGCGAGTTGCTCTCGCTCTATTACCAGGTGAAGGGAATTCCGCGTGACGATGCGGATCACGTCGTCGAGCACCTCGCCGAGGACAAGGAGCAGTTTACCCGCGCGCTGAGCGCCGAGCGCCTGAACATGACGGAGGAGGGACTGAGCCAGCCGCTGACGTCCGCCTGGTCGGGCGCGCTCTCGACCGCGGTTGGGGCGTTCATTCCGATCATCCCGTTCTTCTTCCTGAGCGGCTATCCGGCGGTGATCGTCTCGGCCATCGTATCCCTGCTGGCGCATTTCGCCGTGGGGGCAGCCAAGTCTTTGATTACCGTGCGCAGCTGGTGGGCCAGCGGGCTCGAGATGACGGTCGTGGGAGCGGTCGAAGGTGTGGCCACGTACTTCATCGGAATCGGGCTGGGGCGCATCGGGGCCTGAGGGCGGACGGTCCAGCCTTGGGTGTTTTGCGTTTTCCGGGATGAACCGCGCTGCGCTTAGTCAAACCAGTGGGCCAGAATAATCATCCCGAGGCCAATGAGCGGCACAGTGTGGTTGTGAGTAATGGCTCCGCCTACCACCAGCAGGACGACTCCCAGGCCGGTGATGAAGCTGGAGTCTCAGTGATAGCCGCAGGCCACCGGCGGTGGGACTGGCTGGCTCGTGTAGGGATTCGGGGCTGGGCTGTTCATGACGACCTCCTCACAACACCAGCATGCCTCGCCTCCATCCATCCGGGCAGTGGCGGCCGTCAGCAATCGGACGTGACAAATGTCAGGCCTTTTATACTGGACAGGAGTCCAACCGGGAGCCCTGCCATTCCGCATCTCGATCGCATTGTTGCAGCGACGCGCGCCGACCTTGAGCAGCGAAAGGTCACGGTTCCGCTCACGGACCTTGAACGACTGGCCACAGCGCACGAGCCCCGGGGATTTGCGGCGGAGTTGAGGCGAGTCGCTGCTGCAGGCCCGGCGATTATCGCCGAATTGAAGAAGGCTTCACCCTCGAAGGGTTTGATCCGGGCGATTTTTGACCCGGGCGCGCTGGCGCATGAGGTTGAAGAGTCTGGAGCGGCTGCGCTTTCCGTGCTTACCGATGAGCCGTTCTTCCAGGGCAGCTTGGGGAACCTGGAGGCCGCGTCGAAAGCGACCCGGATTCCGTGCCTGCGCAAGGATTTCATCGTGGACCCTATCCAAATCGTCGAGGCAAGAGCGCACGGAGCCGACGCCATCCTGCTTATCGTGGCCGCTCTCAAAGACGAGGAATTACGCCACTTACACCGCGAGGCGCACGCGCTCGGTCTCGATGTGCTTTGTGAAGTGCACGAGCGCGACGAAATGAAGCGCGCCGCTGCCCTCGGTTTTGA
>DATGJK010000460.1:0-3767 GCA_035295245.1 Acidobacteriaceae bacterium | reverse complement strand
ATTCCGCTCCGGCGAGACCGCATAGTAGTCGGCCTGATACCAGTCGCTGCACCACTCATGAACGTTCTCGCAGATGTCGAATAAGCCGTAGGCGTTGGGCTCGGATTGCCCGACCGGTTCAGGGCCGGTCTGCCAGCGCGCGTCGTAGGCGGGGCGGGTGGCGGGCGGATCGTCGCCCCAGGGAAACAGCATGCCCTCGGCGCCGCCGCGCGCGGCGCGTTCCCACTCGGCTTCAGTGGGAAGGCGATAGCGGGAGCCGGTGAGGGACGAGAGCCACGCACAGTAGTCCACGGCGTCGAACCAGGAAACCGCGGTGACCGGCTGCTGCGGCTGAGAGAAGTGGGGATCGCTCCAGGTGGGAGGCGGTGCGTTGCCGGTGGCGCCGAGAAAGCGCGCGTACTGCTCGACGGTGACCTGAGTTGCGGCCATGGCAAAGGCGTCGACCCAAACGCGATGGACGGGGCGTTCGACGGCCTGACCGGCGTCGGATCCCATAGAGAACCAGCCGGCGGGGACGTGAATTCGGACGGGGTCAGGGGTTGGCATGCGGGAGGTGATTTGGGGTGATGAGGGAGCGGAGAATATCTTTCTATTGGATGGTAGCCCAGCCTTCAACTCCCGGAGGCGCTGAGGCCGGTCTGCGATGGAAACCGCGATCGCCGATTGGGAATCGAATCAAGAAGGTGACTGATGCCTGTTCAGATTGGCGGAAAACCCGATGCCGGCTTTAACGACCCGATCGGGATGCTGACGGATTGCCATCGGCGCATGGAGCGCTTCCTCGATGTGCTGTGCAATGTGGGCGAGCATGCCCGCGACCGGCGGCTCACGCAGGAGGAGACGTCCGCTGTGCAGACGTCGCTGAAGTATTTTCGCGAGGGCGGCGCGCGGCACACGGCGGATGAGGAGGAGTCGCTGTTTCCGCGGCTGCGCAGCGCCGGGGCGCAGCAGGCGCTGAGCACCGTCGAACATCTTGAGGACGAACACCGCGAAGCCGATCACCTGCACGCGGCGGTCGATCGGCTGTACACGGAGTGGATCCGAGCCGGCGAACTGAAGGCCGCCGACCGCGACGCTCTGCTGGCGTATACGCGGCGGCTGCGCGCGCTGTATGCCGAGCACATCCGCGCCGAAGAGCAGACGGTTTTTCCGGTCGCGGCGCAGGTGCTGGACGCGCAGGCGATTGCGGCGATGGGCGAAGAATTTCGCAATCGCCGCCAGGCGAAATAGACGCCGCGCCGGTGTTGCCGGGTGTATTTTCGATCCGAGGAGAACCAGGCATGGAGATCAGGCGAGTGGGCTCGCGGCCGTCGGCGCAGGGGCCTGCGGACTGGTTCACGGGCGCGGTGCGCATCGATCCGCTGTTCGAGGCGCCGGATCAGGCGCGGGTGGCGGGCGCGCACGTCACGTTTGAGCCGGGCGCGCGGACGGCGTGGCATACGCATCCGCTGGGGCAGACGCTGATCGTGACGTCGGGATGCGGACGCGCGCAGCGGTGGGGCGGGCCGGTGGAGGAGATCCGGCCCGGGGATGTGGTTTGGTTCGCGCCGGGCGAGAAGCACTGGCACGGCGCAGCTCCGACCTCAGGGATGACGCACATCGCTCTCCAGGAAAAGCTCGACGGCAGAGTCGTGGACTGGATGGAGCATGTGAGCGACGAGCAGTACGGGCAGACTGCCTGATCGGGCAGGTGCTTCATAGCCATCCGGCGGATGTGGCGAGCGCCGCAGTGGGCGCAGAGTAGCTCCAGAAGGAGCGAATCATGCCGGGAACGCTGGTCGAATTCTCAAATGCCATTGCTGAAGTTGTGGAGCGCGCAGGCGCTTCGGTTGTGGGCGTGCTGGAGGGGGGCCGCGAAGGCGTCAGCGGCACCATCGTGCGCGAGGGGTACGCCGTCACCGCGGAACATACGATCCGCGGGCAGGACGAAGTGACGGTGGTGCTGCCGTCTGGTGACAAGGTCAAGGCGGCCGTGGCGGGGCGCGACGCGGGAAGCGATCTTGCGCTGCTCAAGCTGCCGGCCGGGAGTTCGTTGAACACGCCGGCCCGGCTCACGCGCAACGCGCGCGCCGGCGAACTGGCGCTTCTGGTCGGACGTCGCGGGAGCGAAGGGATCACAGCGACGCACGGCATTGTCAGCGCTGTGGGCGGCGCGTGGACGACCTGGCATGGAGCGCGCATCGAGCGCTGGGTGCGGCTCGATCTCGATCCGTTCGTCGGCTTCTCCGGAGGGCCCATCGTGAATGCGGCCGGCGAGGCGCTGGGCATTGCCACGTCGGGACCGCGGCGTTCGGTGCTGACGATTCCCGCGGCTACGGTGGAGCGCGTGGTGGGAGCGCTGATCGAGCGCGGGCGCGTGCCGCAGCCGTGGATCGGCATCGCCATGCAGCCGGTGGCGTTTCCGGAGGGATCGTGGAAGCCGCTGGGCATCGAGCACGACCGCGGATTGCTGGTGGTGACGGTGGCGGCGGGGAGTCCGGCGGAACAGGCGGGCATCGTGCTGGGCGACGTGGTCGTGACCATCGACGGCCAGCCGGTGCGGAGTGTGCGCAGCCTGCAAACGGCGCTGGACAGCGAAAAGATCGGCAAGGCGGTGCCCATCCAGCTGGTGCGCGGCGGCAAGCTGGTGGAGGTGAAGGTGACAGTGGGGGAGAGGCCTTCGTAGTTGCTAGTTGTTAGTTGTCAGTTGCTGGTTGTTAGTTCGGACAACGAGGGCTGACGACGAAAAACTGCCATTTGAATCGCAGGAGCGGTTGCAGCATCAGTAGGCCAACGGAATGATGGCCGTTCAGTCCAGATCGGTTGGGGGATCACGCTGCGCGCATCGGGTGGGAGTGACGGCGTGATCCGCGTGCTGGTGTGGGCGGCGTCGCGCGTCACGCAGGCCGGCCTGGAGGCGATTGTCGAGGCCGATGCCCGCTTCGAGATTGCGCGCAAATCCGGGCAGGCGCGCACGCTGCCGGCCGCTGCGCAGGAGGTCCAGCCGGATGTGATCCTGCTCGACCAGGGCGATGCCGGTCGAGCCTCTGCCGGTTCGGGTGGCAGTCAGGATCTGCCTGGCGCTCCCGTCGTGGCTCTGGTGGGAACGACGGCGCGCCGCGAAATTCAGCGCCTGCTGCACAGCGGAGTGCGTGGCATCGTGGTGCGCGACGCGTCTCCGCATGAGATTACGGCGGCGCTCCAGGCCGTTGCCGATGGGCTGGCCGTGGTCTCGGCTGAGATTCTGGAGGCGCTGTTCCCGGTGGCTGAGGGAGCAATCGATGAAGAGCAGCAGCTGCCGGAGGCGCTCACGCCGCGCGAGAGCGAGGTGCTGGCGCTGCTGGCCGCCGGCGCGAGCAATAAGGAGATTGCGGGCAGGCTGCATCTCTCCGAACACACCGTGAAGTTTCGCGTGAGCACGATTCTGGGCAAGCTGGGCGCGGCAACGCGCGCCGAGGCCGTTGCGCGAGGATACCGGCAGGGTCTGATTGTGATTTGAGCGGCCGCGCTACCGGGCAAAGAGCAGGCGCCGCATCAGCAGCACGCAGAACAGCGGGATTGCCAGCGAAACGGCAACCCAGAGCGCGTCGGCGCCGAAATGGCTGTGCACGAACTGCGCGAACCACGCCAGGTTGATGAGCTGAGGTGCTGGAGCCTGCACGGCAGCGGCAGCAGCCCGGAAGCGGAAGAGCGCGACGAACATGGCCACGAGGAAGGCCAGGGCTCCCGCGGCAGCGATGAAGCCGGGGATGGCGCGCTTCCACGGAAAAGCAATGGGCGCGGGCGCA
>DATGJK010000459.1:0-14284 GCA_035295245.1 Acidobacteriaceae bacterium | reverse complement strand
CTGCTGCTGGGGAAATTCACGCGGCTGGCGCAGTTCTTTACTTCGAGTGAGAAAGCCTACACCGGTCAAATTCGATTCGGGTTTGCAACGGATACATACGATGCCGAGGGCCAGCCGGTCGGCGAGTCTCGATCCGTGACCCTGACGCCGGATCAGGTACGCGCCACGGCGGCGCGCTTCCAGGGGGAGATCGAGCAGATGCCGCCTGCGTACTCCGCCAAGAAGATCGAAGGCAAGCCTGCGTATAAGTTGGCGCGCGCCGGCAAGACTCCGGAGCTCAAGCCAGTGCGCATCCGCGTCGATGCATTCACCATCGATCGCGTGCAGGGGGATCTTGCGGATTTTTCGATGCGCATCTCGGCTGGGGGGTACGTGCGCTCGATCGCGCATTCGATGGGTGAGGCGCTCGGCTGCGGAGCTCATCTGGCGAGTCTGCGGCGTACTGCCGCGGGGCCATTTGCGCTGGAGCAGGCGATTGCGCTGGGCGACGCCGAATCGCTGGCTGCCGAAGGGCGGCTGGAGGAGCGCCTGATCCATCCGCGCACGCTGCTACCGGAAATGCCGTCGACCACCGCCGATGAGCAGACCGTCGGAAGAATCCGGAATGGGATGCAGGTGAACCTGCCGGAATATTCGGGAGCTGCGCTGGTGAAGATCTTCGCAGGACAGCGTGATCTGGTGGCGATCGGCAGACGCGTCGCGGGCACGCTCTTTCAGCCAGCCGTGGTGCTCGGCTGAGCGGAGGCTGCTCTCGGGCGAAAGTAAAGCGGCTTCACGCCAGCCTGTCCAGGACTGGCAATAAAGCCGCTCTGTGCCCTTCGCCTTCCGAGGGCAAACTGCGCTACTGCCGGCGGCCGTTGTGCTTGTCGCGATAGATGGAGCGCGAGACGCGATTCTGGCGGTGGGTGAGGGCGGCGCGATCAGCGCGAGTCAGGTGGCCATCGTCGGCGCGGCGCATCGCATGCTCCTCGCGGTTGATGGAGGCCTCGCGGCGTTCCAGGTTGCCGGTTTCGCGGGCGGTAAGCTGTCCGCTCTTCACGCCCTGCGCGATGCGGTCCTGCTGGTTTTCTTTGCGCTGATTGATGGTGGCCGAGGTCTGACCCATTGCAACGCTGGTAGAAACTGCGAGCACCGCAGCAGCAAGCATTGAGAGTTTCATATCGAGTAACTTCTCCTTTTCGCGACCGGCTTCCTGCGATATTGCTCTTGCCATTCGCTTGTATTCGTGAAGACACAGGCTGCCCGCAGATGTTGCGGGAAATTCGCGAGCACGCCTCGAGGGCCGACGCGTGCTGACCGGGAACTATTTATGCAGCAGTGGTTTCAACAGGGGCAGGAAAGCGTTCGCAACGAGTTGCGCGCCTTTCGCTGTGGGATGCACCGCGTCTTCCTGGATCGCCCCCGGAACGGTGTAAACGTGTGCATAGATGTTGGGGATGACGGGAACATGGTTCTGCGCAGCAACCTGCGTGAACGTGTCATTGAACTGCTGGACGTAATCGGCCCCGTAATTGGGCGGAAGAGTGATGCCGGCCAGAATGACTTTGCTCCCCGCCTGCAGGAGCGTACGAACGATGGTGTTGAGATTGCGCCGGGTATCGGTGATGGGAATGCCGCGCAGTCCGTCATTGCCGCCAAATTCGACAATGACGATGGCCGGGTGCAGCGCGAGCACATTCTTTAGGCGGTAGACGCCGTCTTTCGTCGTATTGCCAGAAATCCCGGAGTTGACCACGCGATAGTGATAGCCCAGTTGATTCAGGTCAGCCTGCAGATCGTCGGGATAGGCATGGCCGGGATCGACTCCGTAGCCGGCCGTGATGCTGTCGCCAAAGCAGTCAATGACGGGAACGGAAGCGCGCGGCGCAGCGTAACAATAAGGAAGGAGCAGAAGCGCGGCGGCGAGAAGGCGGCAATGCACAGGAAAAGCATAGCAACTCTGCGCAGCCAGCCTGAAGCGGACAGAACCCGGACGTGTGCGGGCTGGTAATCTGCGAAGGTGCCACAGGAGAGCGGATGATCGAAGTGCGGGGCGTGAAGAAGTCCATTCGAAACGGAGCGCGAGTCGTGGAGATCCTCCGGGGTATCGATCTGACCATTCCGAAGGGACAATTCGCGGCGGTAATGGGCGCGAGCGGAAGCGGAAAGAGCACGCTGCTGGGGCTGCTCGCAGGGCTCGATTCGCCGACAGAGGGCCAGGTGATTCTCGACGGAATCGACATTACCGGTCTCGAAGAGGACAAGCTCGCGGAAATCCGCGGCCGGCGCATCGGGTTCGTCTTTCAGTCGTACCAGCTCATCCCAACGCTGACGGCGCTAGAAAATGTGATGCTGCCGTACGAGCTGAACGCGCGCGGCGATGCGCGGAGCAAGGCGGAAGCGCTGCTGACCACGGTCGGCCTGCAGGACCGTCTGCATCACTATCCGGTGCAGCTCTCCGGCGGCGAGCAACAGCGCGTCGCGCTGGCCCGGGCATTCGTTCTTGAGCCGCCTATCGTGCTGGCGGACGAACCGACCGGCAATCTCGACACACGCAACGGCCAGCACGTACTGGAACTGCTGACGGAGCGGCAGCGTGAATCCGGCACAACGCTGGTGCTGGTTACCCACGATCCGCAGATCGCCGATCATGCAGACCGGCGCATTCATCTGCGCGACGGCGCAGTGATCGCCGATGAAATGCGTCTCGCGGAGCCGGTGCGATGAAGCCTGCGTTGTCCTGGAACACCGCGGCGCGCATTGCCTGGCGTGAACTGCGCGTGGGACGCGCGAAGTTTCTGTTTGTCCTGCTTTCCGTGGCGGTTGGAGTGGCTGCGCTGACCGGTGTTCGCGGCTTCAGCCAGTCGTTTTCGCGAGCGCTGCTGCTGCAGGCGCGCAGCATCATGGCAGGCGACCTGAGCGCGCGGATGTTCCGCCAGGCGACGTCTTCCGAACAGCAGCAACTCGCAGAGCTGAGCCGTCAGGGCGTTCGCGAAACGGTGGTGACGGAGACGGTTTCGATGGCGATGGTGAAGACCGATCCCGTGCCGCTTCTGGTAACGCTGAAGGCCGTCGATCCCGCACAGTATCCTTTCTACGGAAAAGTCGTGCTGCAGCCGGACGGGAGCCTGCGCGACAGGCTGAATGATCAATCGGTCGTTGTGGACGACAACCTGCTGGTGCGTCTGCGCGCGCACGTCGGCGATGAGCTGAAAATCGGCGGCCGCTGGTATCGCATCGCAGCGGTGATCGTCCGCGAACCCGATCGCATGACCGCAGGCGTAGGGCTCGGGCCGCGCGTGATGATGACCCGCCAGGCGATGGCGGACAGCGGCCTTCTCCAGCCGGGCAGCCGTGCCACGGAGAGGTATCTGTTTGCATTCGGCGACAAGCAGAAGGTGGCCGACGTGCGCGCGCAGATTGAAAAGACTCTGCCCGACGCGCAGATCAGCGATTTTCGAGAGACGAGTCCTGCGCTGAGCGAAGGTGTGGATCGCGCCACCGGGCTGCTCAGCCTGATCTGTCTGGTCGCCATGGTGCTGGGCGCGATCGGCGTCGGGATGGCGATGCGCGCGCACCTGCAACAGCGCATCGAGATCCTCGCCATCATGAAGTCTATTGGCGCGCGCTCCTCGGATATTCTGCGGATTTATCTCTTGCAGACGCTCGTGCTCGGCGCCGGCGGTGCGCTGATCGGCGTCCTGTTTGGCCTCGGCGTGGAGTATGTTCTCCCGTCGGTTTTTGGAAAGTTGCTGCCGCTCCGGCCCGACATTCGACTGCCGCTGAACCCGGTGCTCGCGGCGCTCGGCACCGGCATCATGACGACTCTGCTGTTCTGCCTGCCTCCGCTGCTTGACGTGCGCAAAGTGAGGCCCAGTCTTGTGCTGCGGCGCGTGGTGGAGAGCGGCGATCGAGGAGGTTGGATCCGCTGGATCAAAAGCCAGAAACTTCAAATCCTTTCCATGGTTGTCATTCTCGCCGGACTGGGCGGCATTGCCGCCGGCCTCGCCGACTCCTGGCTGGTGGGCAAGTGGTTTGCGGTGTGTCTCGCGGGTTTGCTGCTCTTCATCCTGGGATTGAGCGCAGTGACGCTTCGCACGTTGCGCGCCTTCCTCTCGCGCACCCGGCTGCACCTGCATTCCGCGCTGCGGCACGGGCTGGCGAATCTCTACCGGCCCGGCAATCAGTCGGCAGCGGTGCTGGCAGCGCTGGGCGCGGGCGTGATGCTGATCCTCAGCATTTATCTCATGCAGCGTTCGATCATCGGCGCTTTGCGCCAGGACGTGAAACCCACCACGCCCAATCTGTTCCTCATCGACATGAGCACAGAGGAACTGCCGGGGATTCGGGCTCTGCTGCAGAAGCAGTCCGGCATCGCGGGCGGGCTCGAAACGATTCCGGTGATCTCGGCGCGTGTCGAGTCCATTGACGGCACGCCAGTTGACGATCTGAAGGTGAAGAACTATCCAAAGCGGCTGCTGCGCTCCGCAACGCTCTCATGGACGAACGGCGTGCCGGAAGGAACGAGAGTTACAGAAGGGAAGTGGTGGAGCGGAGAAGACGGCGGCAACAGCCTGGCCGTTGTCGATCGGGTGGCACAGCGCCTGCATCTGAAGATCGGATCTCACATGACATTCGTATCCGGCGACAAACCGATTCCCGTGCAGGTGACCGCGATCTACAAGATATCCGGCGAGCATGCCTTCGCGCGCAGTGAGTTCATCCTGCCGCCGGCGCTGCTCAGGGATCAGCCGACGGTCTGGTACGGCGATGTCCACGCCAAACCGGATGCGATTCCCAGCGTGGAGCGTGCTCTGTTTGCGGCGTATCCAACGGTGACGGTCATTAACGTTGCCGACATTCTGCAGACCATCCAGGGCGTCGTCGATCAGATCACGATCGTGATTCGTTTCCTGGCCGGGTTCTCCATTCTTTCCGGGCTTATCATCCTGGCCTCGAGCGTGGCGAGCACGCGCTTCCGGCGCATCCGCGAAGTGGTCGTGCTGAAGACGCTGGGCGCAACCCGCAACCGCATCGCTACCGTGTTCAGCGTGGAATTCGTGGTGCTGGGACTTCTGGCCGGGGCAGTCGGCGTTGTGTTTGCCAATTTGCTGAGCAAGATCCTGCTCCATCGCATGCAGGTGACTTTTCATCGCGACGTGAGCGGGTCGCTGCTCGCGATCGCCGGGACCGTCGTGCTCGCCGTCGCTACTGGATGGATCGCCAGCTTCCGCATCCTCGGGCAGAAGCCGCTGGAAGTGCTGCGCGAGGAGTGAAGCGTCGGTAAGATTGACCGGATGACGCCGGGCCGATACTATGAAAATGCGGCACTTGATGCGAAGATGCGTCGCGCCGTGGCCTTTCTGAGACTGCCCCCTCGTTCAACGGCAGGACAGCTGACTCTGGATCAGCATATCGGGGTTCGAATCCCTGGGGGGCAGCCAAACTTGTTCAACCACCTACGAGCTGTTCTCTTCCACGTGCGCTTTGTCCAGTTGCGCGGGGGCGCTGCCTTGGTCAGCAGCCGGGTGGATATAGGGCAGTGTTCCCTGCACTATGAGCGATATTGACCGGACCTGCAGCCGCTCTTAATGCTTCACTACTCCAGTGAAGCTCCCGGATCCGCAATGAATCCCGGGCTGGACTCCACGCAGGATCCCCGAAAGAAAAAGACGCGTCCTATCGGAATTCCCGGCCCGCACATCCGGGTCCGGTCACAGGAATGTTTCCAACAAGGAGAAACAGCGATGAATCGAAAACTCATGTTTGCATTCGTGGCAGCATGCTGCCTGGCCGTGACCATCACGGTGATGGCACAGCGCGGCGACACCTCTGAGCACATCCAGCAACTCGAAAAGGACATGCACCACGCGCAAATGCATGGCGACGTCGCGTGGTATAAGCAGCACCTGGCTGAAGGCTATGTGGAGGGACACAGCTGGGGCGACTGGGAGAACAGGGACGAGGCCATCAGGCAAACCCAGGACAAGGCCATCGCGTTCACGAACGGCGAGATCAGCGACGTGAAGGTGGAGACATTCGGACCCGACATCGCGATAGCCCATTACAGGTTCGCATACGATGCGACGTTCAGCGGCACTCACCGTGCCCGCACTGTGATTTGCAGCGACACCTGGATCAATCGGTCGGGCGCCTGGAAGATCGCTTCCAGCCACTGCTCCCACGTTGAGGGAACTTAGACTGACTGAGGCTCGTGGCATGAGGCCGCAGAGCCAACGAGAGACACATTGGCCTTGTCCGCTGCTCGTTGGCCACGCCGGCGTGAGCTTCTGGAATTCCGGAGTCGCCCTCAACCACCAGGCTAAGAAGATACCGAGGAACCCGTTACCTCGACACAGAGCCTGGCGGGCCGGGAGAACCGGCGGCCGTGGGAGCCGTCGGCGGAGCTGCCTTCTTCAATTGCTCAAGTTCGGCCTGGAGCCGTGTCCACTCTTTGGGATTTCGCTTCGTCGCGTACGGAGCATCCGGGTGCCCATAGAACTCCAGAAGCTCGGTCCGAAGTTCCTGCGAAGCGCCACTGAAACTCTGCTTCGCCAGCGCGTCCAGCAACCTTGCGTGGGTCTCATCGTTGAGCCGATATTTTCCCGGCCCCGTTAACGCACCGGTGTCGAAATTATCATTGGGCAAGTCCAGCTGGCCGGCGCCTGCCTCGGTGAGCAGCTGCCGGTAGCGGTCCAGAGTCGAGTTAAAGCTCGCCTCAAATAGCTTTTCTGCCGCTGGTGTCGGTGTATTGAGCTGCAGCACTTTTAGAGGGCCCACCTTGGGAAGAATTCGAGCGACGGAGCCAAAAAATCTCTCCCAAAACGTGGGCTTGCTAAAATTCGTTCCCCAGTTCTTTTGGTAACTGGCGCGAGAAAGATTGTAGAGAAACTTCTTTCTCGTCATGCTGGGCTGATCCTTCAGGATCTCGTCTTTCTTCAGGCTCCAGGCAACGCGCGTGGCTCTTGGAATAAGCTGGCTGACGGCGTGACGGTAGGAACCGAGGACCTCGTCTTCGTTCCTAAGGACGGTTTTCAAATCCAAACCGTAGGTCTCCTGAAAGGCTTGCTCCAGCAAAGGAACCGAAACACCAAAGCCGATGAAGTCGTGGTAAGCATCAGGCGCATATCGCCCGTGCGCTATCTCCAGAACGTCGAATCCAAATTCCGTCTTCACGTGCGCGAGCTTGTCATCCTCGTACGTGACCGAGTCGCCGTACTTCGTTTTCAATTTGGGATACAGCAGCGGAACCGCACGATTGGTGCCGATGAGGTGGCCTTCATTGTCTGCGGCGTAGTGAGCAAGCGCCCCCAGTGCGAAAGCATAGCCGTCGAGGTCCCTTGAATCATGGATAAGCGCCAGGACGAAGTCTCCGCTCCGCACATAGTGCGCCAGGTCGCTGAAGAAAAAACTTCCATGCGGATAGTAGCCCATGTCCTGAATAATCGCTCCGCCGTAAGCATAGCCATGTGCTTCTTTCAGTTGTTCTGTCGTGGCATCCGGAAAACGCTTCAACAGGAGGGGGCGTATGTTCGCGTCCCATGCGCTGTCGATGATCGCCTCATGAGCAAGAACGGCATAGGCCGCGGCCTCAGTTGGCCAGCCGGAGCAAAGAACAAGCGACATGATGATGGCGAAGACCTTCGAGCGCATCGCCCTACGGCAGCTCATTTGTCCCATTCCAATCCGATGTGGGCTTAGCGTCGCCAATTGCTCCCGGAGATTACCACCTCCGCCCGGGCGTACTTTCCTCGGCGTGAGAGGACATCCGCCCAACCATACCATCATCCCGCTTTGCTCATCCTGGATACTGTTCAATTGTGCTCAGTTTGGCAGCGCGCGGCTGCCGCTTGAGGGGCGGCGATCTACTAACTGCTTGAACCGAACAGCTTCTCCGAGATGCATCGGCTTCAGTCGGACGAGGTGCTTCATTTTTATCTAGGCGATCCGGTGGAGATGCTGCAGCTGTGTTCCGATGGCAGCGGGAGGCGCGTGATCCTGGGCAGCGATGTGGCCGCAGATGGTGGTGCCTCATGCACGGTCAGTCCGGGGTTCGAATACGAGGACTACGAATCAGGCGGGCGGGAGGAACTTACCCGGGGCTGGCCGGAGTGGCGGGATTGGATCGCCGCACTGACGCACGAGTGATCAACTGCCCGGCGTCCAGGCGTCGATGATCTGCTTGGCCAGTTTGGCCATCAGCACTTCGGCCTGGTTGTCGGGAGTCCAGCTGGTGTCCGCGTTGTCGTGGGTGAACTCGGAGATGATGATGGTGCCGTGCTTCGTGTAGACGGCGCCGACATCGTTGCGGACGTGATCGAGCGCGCCGGTTTTGTTGGCCACGGCTGAATCGCCTTCGGTGGTGTCCAGCTTCTCGAGATAGCGCGGGATGCTGTTGCGGAAGAATTGCACCTTGAGCATGTGCAGCGCCGCATTGCAGAGCGCCTGGTCGGAGGCGCTCGCCGGTGGGGGCGCTGGCGTGCCGATTGGATTCGTTTCCAGATCGCAGGTGACGAAGCGCTCCATCAGCTCTCCCATTTCGCGCGCGGAAGTTTTGCCCAGCCCAAACTGCGGCTGATCCGGCGGCATCGGGCCGCTGGCGGGGCGAAAGACCTTTTTGTAGAGCCAGGTGTTCTTCATGCCAAGCGCGGTGAGCTGATCGTCGATGGTCTTCAATCCCAGATGATCAATGACCAGATTCGTGGCGGTGTTGTCGCTCTCGGCGATCATCAGGGTGAGCGCGTCCTTGAGCGTGAGCTGCATGGGCGTATCGAAGAAGAGCAGCACACCGGAGCCGGGGACCTGGTCCTCATGATGCAGGGTGAGCGGGTCGTTGAAATGCGCCTTGCCGGAACGGATCTGCTCGAGCGCGGTATAGAGGACGCCCAGCTTGATCACGGACGCGGTCGGCACCGGCTGGTCGGCATCGATGGCGACCGTCTTTCCCGTGCTTTTATCAACCGCCCAGAGCGACACCTTTCCGTGGAAGGGAGCGATGCTCTGCTGGAGAGTCGCCGCGAGCGCCGCATCGTTCTGTGCGTGGAGAGCAGGTGCGAGGCAGAGAACGAGTGTTGCTGAGGCGAGAGAGGACCGCTTCACGACAGACCAGCGCAGCATGGGGAGCATGCCGCAATCTACCACGGCCCGGCGAGCTGGATGAACGGGGCTAATTCGAGCCGGAGGAAGCCTGACCCGCGGTGAACCATCTTTCCAGCAGGTCGTGGACACCTTTGTTCGTCAGGTCCTCGATCTGAAAACGGTAGCGCTTTCCGGCAGTGTCGATGACGCCGTTGCTTTCGACGGCTGTGACGTCGTCGCGCGTAAGGGATATGGGGTGGACCTCGGAGATGAAGGTGAGGTGATTCGCGCTGAGTTCGAGGGTACCGGAGCAGGAACGCCCGTCGAGGTACGGAAAAGCGTGTTCGTGACGGGCCGGAAATCTGACGGTCGCAAATGCCGGAGCATTCGAGGCGGGGGGCTGCACTGCGGGTTTCACCGGGACTTGCGCCGGCTGTGTCGCTGCACCAGCTTGTGTGCCGGAAGGCGGCGGCTGCGTCGGCGCCGGTGAGACGGTTGAAGGTGACGCGGCGGCCTGGTGCGTTGTGTCCGTAACTGCAGGCTGCGTTGGTGGGAGGCTCGTCTCCTGGATGGTGCGGTGCGCTGCCGAGGGCTTCGATGTTTCTCTGGGTGTTGCTTTCGGCACTGCGGTCTTTGCGGGGGCGACGGTGGGTGGAGGAACCGATATGACGGGAGGCGAGGCCGGAGCCGGAGCGGGGGCCTGGACGGCAGGCGTTGCGGCGGCGACGGTCGCCGCCGGAGGAGCCTTGGGCCGCTGACGATGGTGCGGGCGAAGAGCGAAAGCGATGATGACGACCACGAGGATCGCTGCAGCCACGATCGCCTGACGAGTGCGCTTCGGAGACAGCGGGAGGGCTGCAGGAATGGAAAACGGCAGAATCGGACGCTTCCACGGCGGTTTCGAATGCGCAGCAGGTGCAGAAGGGTCCGGAGCCGCTTCGCGCAGAGCAGCGACAACGGAGGGGATCGCGGGCGCCGAATCGAAGGTGAGCGGATTCGGGGTGTGTTCGCTCGAGACGGCGACAGCAGGCGGAGCCGTTGCTACTGCAACTCCACCGTTCGAAAGGTGGGTCATGTCGTCGGTTTGGGGGGCCGACGGGGGGACGGCAACGGAATTCTCCGGGGCCTCTGAGGTGCTGCGCTGCAGACGCCACAGATCGGCGCGGAGATCGGCTGCGGACTGGTAGCGAAGATTGCGGTCCTTCTGGAGGGCCTTGCCGATGATGCTCTCAAACTGCGGCGGCAGCTCGTTGTTCACCGAAGCTGGTGTGACTGGAACGTAATTGAGGAGCTTATCGAAGACGATGGCGGTGGTGGTTCCACCGAAGGGATGGCGGCCGGTGGACATCTCATAGAGCACAACGCCGAGGGAGAAAACATCGCTGCGGGCATCGAGAATTTCGCCTCGGGCCTGCTCGGGCGACATGTAGGCGATGGTGCCGAGCGTGGAGCCGGGCGCGGTGATCGTGTGGCGCGTGGAGAGTCCGGTATCGGTGGTGTCCGCAGCGGTTTCTTCAAAGCGCGCGAGGCCGAAGTCGAGGATCTTCACCTGGCCGGTTCTGGTGATGAAAATATTGGCGGGCTTCACATCGCGGTGGAGGATGCCCTTGTGGTGGGCGGCGTCGAGCGCGTCGGCGATCTGGATGCCGAGCTCGAGCAGGCGGTTTAGCGGAACGGCGCGGCCCTGATGGCGCTCGAGACTCTGGCCCTCGAGCAATTCCATGACGAGGAAGGGCTGCTGCTCGGTCTCATTGATCTCGTAAAGGGTGCAAATGCCGGGGTGGTTCAGGGCGGAAACGGCTCGCGCCTCGCGCCAGAAGCGGTCCAGGGCCGCGGGATCGCCCGCGCCGGAGAGCAGTTTGAGGGCAACGTGGCGTCCGAGCTTGAGGTCTTCAGCTTCGTAAACGACGCCCATGCCGCCCGCGCCGAGACGGCGAATGATTTTGTAGTGGCCGAGAACGGCGCCAGGGAGGGGTTGGTCCACGCAAACAATATGAATCTGCCTGGAGCAGCGGCGCAAGGAAATTGTCGGGGCAGGCGTCAGGAAATCTAACACCGGGCCAGGCCGGGACTCGCCTGCGCTGGCCGGAGTATCCTGCTGGCGGAGAGAGAGGTATGGCGGAGCTGAGTCTGAACGTCAATGGTTCTGAGCAGCGGGTGCGGGCTGCCGAGGACGAGCCGCTGCTCTGGGTTTTGCGGAACCGTCTGCACCTGACGGGCACAAAATTTGGCTGCGGCGAAGGGCAGTGCGGCGCCTGCACGGTGCTGATCAACGGAGAGCCCACGCGCTCGTGCCTGACTCCGACATCGGCTGCGGCCGGCGCGAAGATCGTCACGATTGAGGGCCTCGAAAATGGAAAGCTGAGCGCCGTGCAGCAGGCCTTCCTGCAGGAAGGCGCTTTTCAGTGCGGTTATTGCACATCGGGGATGATCATGGCCGCAACGGGCCTGTTGCGGCAGCACCCGCATCCTTCGGACGAGCAGATTCTCGAGGGCATGAACGGGAATATTTGCCGCTGCGGAACCTATCCGCGGATCCGTGCGGCCATCCGCCGCGCATCGGGCGCCCCGGCGGAAAAGGAGCCCGAAAATGTCTAGCGTCGGCGATCTGATGACAGAAGCGGCTCTGCATGAAATTCGCGACCGCGTCCGCGCCTTCGAACTGGGCCGCCGGGATTTTCTGCGCTTGTGCGCGGGCGGGCTGCTGGTCTCTCTGAGCGGTACGGCTGGCGCGCAGGAATCGGGTCGCGGCGGCTTCGCTCGCCATCAGCTTCCGCAGGATGTTGCCGCGTGGATCCACATCGACGCCGATGGCGCGGTGACGGTGTTCACGGGCAAGGTCGAAATCGGCCAGAACATCCGGACTTCGCTGGCGCAGTCGGTCGCGGAAGAACTTCGGGTGCCGTTCGGCTCGATCACTATGATCATGGGCGATACAGCGATCACGCCCTGGGATATGGGCACGTTCGGCAGCCGCTCCACGCCGACCATGGGACCGCAGCTGCGGAACATGGCAGTGGCCGCGAGGCAGATGCTCATCGAAGCGGCCGCCCAGCGATGGAATGTGGATCCGGCGACATTGACCGCGGTTGCCGGCAAGGTGACGAATCCGAAGAACGGCAATTCGCTGGCGTACGGCGAGATTACGCGCGGCGAAAAACTCACGCAGACGGTGAGCGGCGATCCTCCGCTCACTCCCGCAACGGGCTGGAAGATCGCGGGAACGCCTGTACCGAAGACGAATGGCGCGAATTCGTGACGGGGAAACATCAGTTTCCTTCGGACATCTCACGTCCGGGAATGCTGTTCGGCAAAGTGGTGCGCCCCAGCGGCTTCAATGCGACGCTGGTTTCTGCGGACACCTCGGGCGCGGAAAAGATTCCCGGAGTGCAGGTCGTCCGGGATGGAGCTTTCATCGGCGTGGTCGCTCCGGATGTTTGGACCGCGGAGCAGGCGCTGACGAAAATACGCGCGCAGTGGAATGTTCCGCCGCAGATTTCCAATCGCGAACTCTTCGGGTATCTGCGCAGCCACGCGGCTGCCGGGCCGGGTCCGGGCAAAGTGGATGACGTGATCGCCAGCGCGGAAGTGCAGCTCAACGTGGAGTACACCGTCGCTTACATTCAGCATGCCCCGCTCGAGCCTCGCGCCGCGGTGGCCGAGTGGAGCAGCGAGGGCAGCGGGCCGAAGCTTACGGTATGGACGGGAACGCAGCGGCCGTTCGGAGTGCGCGACGAACTGGTGAAGGCATTCCGGCTCTCCGAAGGTCAGGTGCGCGTCATCATGCCCGATATGGGCAGCGGTTACGGTGGGAAGCATACGGGTGAATGCGCCATCGAAGCGGCGCGGCTGGCCAAAGCCGCCGGCAAGCCGGTGAAGCTGATCTGGACAAGGGAAGAGGAGTTCACGTGGGCGTACTTCCGGCCCGCGGGCATCATCGCCATCCGCGCGGGAGCGAAGCGCGACGGGACGCTGACTGGATGGCGGCACGACAATTTCAATTCCGGACCATCGGCGGTGGACACTCCGTATGCGGTGCCGGAGAAGCACGTGCAGTATCACGAGGTGCAGTCGCCGCCGTTGCTGCAGGGGTCCTATCGGGGGCTGGCAGCAACGGCGAATCATTTCGCCCGCGAATCGGCCATGGACGAGATGGCGCATCAGCTCGGCATGGATCCGCTGCAGTTCCGGCTGAAGAACCTTACCGACGACCGGCTGCGCGCGGTGTTCATGATGGCCTCGGAGAAATTCGGCTGGGGGAAGATGCAGTCGACTCCGGAACGCGGCTTTGGCATCGCGGGAGGGATGGAGAAGGGCGGGTATGTCGCTGCCTGTGCTGAGGTCGAGATTCTTCCGGGGCAGCGCATCCGGATCCGGCGCATCGTGCAGGCGTGGGAATGCGGAGCGATCGTCAATCCGGATGGGCTTCGCAACCAGAACATGGGCGCGATCCTGATGGGCATTGGCGGAGCGTTGTTCGAGCAGGTTCAGTTTGCCAATGGGCAGATTCTGAATGCGCGCTTCTCCGACTACCGCGTGCCGCGGTTCCGGGACACGCCGCAGATTGAGATTTTCCTGATTGACCGTAAGGACCTGCCCTCGGCAGGCGCGGGTGAGACGCCGATTGTCGCGGTGGCTCCGGCGGTCAGCAACGCGATCTTTGCGGCAACGGGCAAGCGGCTGCGGTCTATGCCCATGACAGCGGACGGCACTTTTTCGACATAACAGGCATCCTGTCCTGTCTCGCAACAATTTCTTTTTGTCCGGGTGGGTTTCAACATCACACAATCGGTGACGTTGTGCGCGACTGCCGGCTTGCGCCGCCAACAGACTGGATAACGAGGGGAAAGAATGAAGGTGGGCTTTCGGGGGTTCTCAGTTTCTCTTGCAGGATATTTTGCTTTGGTGGGCATTTTGGGACTCGCTGTTCAGTCTCGAGCGCAGCAAATCGCCATTACGTTTGACGATTTGCCGGCGCACGGACCGCTGCCGCCGAAGGTGACGCGTCTGGAAGTGGCAAAGCAGGTGATTGACGCGCTGCGGCGAGCGCAGGTGCCCCCGACGTACGGGTTCGTCAACGGGTCGATTATCGAGCAGCAACCGGATACGGCCTCGGTGCTCGATGCGTGGCGCGGAGCCGGGAATTTGCTGGGGAATCACACGTGGTCGCACATGAACCTGAACGAAAACTCGACCCAGGAATTCGAAGGGGACATCGGGCACAATG
>DATGJK010000458.1:0-2074 GCA_035295245.1 Acidobacteriaceae bacterium | reverse complement strand
CCGCACCGAGCAGGAGCTCTCATGGCTGGGATAACCCAATCCGCGAGCACTTTTGAACGTCGCACCGCGATGCGTAATGGCGCCTTGAACCGTAGCGCCGGCGTCCTGCCGGCTGTCCGGAGGGCGTCCCCGGCCGCCGCGCCGGCACAACCGGCTCGGCCTTTCGCCGATCATCAGTTCATCCCACGAGCATGACCACACTCCCAAATCGCGGTCAGCTCTGCGCCATCGCCAACCTCCGCTGGCGCATGTTCGTCAACGGTCTCCGGAGCAAGCGCGCCAAGCTGGAACTGCTCTCGCGCATCCTCGTCACCTCTGCCTTCGCGATCGGCGGCCTCGGCGGATTCGCTCTCTGCACCGGACTCTCCTGGTACTTTGTTTCGCAAGGCAAGGCCGACTACCTCCCACTTCTGTTGTGGCCCGTCTTTTTCTTTTGGCAGGCATTTCCCGTGATGGCGACCGCCTTTACGAACAATCCAGATTCCTCCGACTTGCTGCGCTTTCCTCTCACCTACCGCTCATATTTCCTGATCCGCCTCGCCTACGGCATGTTCGATCCCGCCAGCGCACTCGGCAGCCTCGCACTCCTTGGCACGCTCCTCGGCGTTACCTTAGCGCGCCCGCTCCTGTTCCCCTGGACTCTGCTGGTCCTGTTCACTTTCGCAGTCTTCAACCTCACACTGATGCAAACGATTTTCGCCTGGCTCGAGCGCTCGCTGGCTCAGCGCCGCACGCGAGAGATTCTGGCAGTCGTCTTCATTCTCACGATGCTCAGCTTTCAACTCATCGGTCCGACGATCGAGCACTTCGAACGAGGCCCTCACCCCGAGTTAACCCACGCGGCACAGGTCGCCACCCGGGTTCAGGCGGTCCTGCCGCCCGGCCTCGCCGCCAATGCGATCGCGCGGGCGCTGCACTCGGAATATCTACCGGGCCTCACTTCCTTTCTCTTCCTTGGGATCATTACCTTGGCCATCGGCTCGCTCCTGCACCTTCGTTTGCGAGCTCAATTTCGCGGCGAGAATCTCAGCGAAGCCCCGGCCCGTCCGACGGCCGCACAGGCACAAGCCTTGCAGGTTGGATGGGAAGTCCCAGGATTCTCTCAGACCGTCGCCGCCGTCTTCGAAAAGGAAATTCGCTATCTCGGCCGCAGCGGTCCGATGCTACTCACCCTGATCATGCCGGTCTTCATGCTGATCATCTTCCGTCTGGGACCGATGAATCCGATGCGTCAGCAGAATTTCTTCAGCCGTGCCCCCGACATGGCATTCCCGGCCGCAGCGGCCTACGCGCTGCTGGTGTTGACGAATCTCGTCTACAACAGCTTCGGCGCCGACGCCGGCGGCATGCAGTTCTTCTATGCTTCGCCTGTCAGCTTCCGTCAGATTGTGTTGGGGAAAAATCTCACGCACGCCTTCATTCTGGCCGCCGACACGGCCCTTGCGTGGTTCGCCGTCAGCTACTTCTACGGACCTCCACGCCCGGCAGTCTCGATCGCGACCCTGGCCGGTCTGCTCTTCGCCGCCCCGCTGAATTTCACCGCCGGAAATTTGCTCTCAATGTATTCGCCCAAGAAACGCGACTTCGCCACGTTCGGACGCCAGAATGTCTCGCAGATGACCGTGCTGGCAAGCCTTGGCGTGCAGGCTGTCGTTGTCGCAGTCGGCGTCTCAGCCTTCGCTGTGGCGCGGCTCTACCAGAATCCGTGGATCACCGCCGCAATCTTCCTGGTACTCGCCGCCGTCACCATCCCGCTCTACATCATGGTTCTGCGCAGCATCGACGGCATCGCCCTTCAGCGCCGGGAAATCCTGCTGGCGGAGTTGTGCAGAGCGTAACTGGATGGGCGGCCAGTTGGTTGGGTCGCCGGCGGAAAAAGAAACTACGCTTCGTATCAGGGTATGCCTTAAGGCATACCGGGATAGACCACTAGCTGGAGCAAGCCTTCAGGCGCTGCATGCAATATCCTGTTCCGAACGAACTTCTACTTCGTCTCCGGCTCCGCCAGAAACCTATATCCCACGCCCCGCACAGTCAGCAAGTGCCGCGGATGCCCCGGATCGACCTCAATATA
>DATGJK010000457.1:0-7233 GCA_035295245.1 Acidobacteriaceae bacterium | reverse complement strand
GAATCTCTACGGTTTATGGGAGCACCGCGTCGTCCTCACCGAGGGCTCGACGACCATCAATGGTCCGCATCAGGGCGGATACGTCGAGACCCCGGACGGCCAGGGCTGGTTCATTCACTTTCAGGAGCGCCAGGCTCACGGACGCATCGTTCACCTCGAGCCGGTGCGCTGGCAGGATGGCTGGCCGCTCATCGGAGACCTCATCCGCGGGACGACGACCGGCGAGCCTGTCCGCTTCGGGCCGATACCTAATGATGCGCGCCCGGCCTCGTCCACACGTCCGCGGACCTCCGATGACTTCACCGGCGCGCAACTGCGGCCGCAATGGGAGTGGAATCACAATCCCGACGACGCGCACTGGTCGCTGACCGCGCGCAGCGGCTTTCTTCGTCTGATCCCGATGCCGGCGCAGAGCCTGCTGGACGCGCGCAATACGCTCACCGAGATGATGCAGGACGATTCCTTCCAGTTCACCGCCCGCATCGATGTCTCGGGTATGAAGCCTGGTGTCCACGCCGGCCTGGCGATGTTCGAGAGCGATGCCAGCGGCCTGGAGATCGCACAGGACGGCGGTGGACAGCGAGTCAGCTACTTCCATCTGCAGGATCGAATGCCCGGTCCGCTTCTCGACGCCGGCGTTGTGCAGCTGCGCGTCGTCGTCCACGATGCGACGGCCAGATACCTGGTCAGCCTCGACGATGGCCACTCATTCCAGCCGCTCGGGGCGGCTACCGAGATCCACGCCAGTTGGTGGAAAGGTCCGCGCCCGGCACTCTTCGCCTATACTACAGCGGACACACTCCCCGGCTTCGTGGACTTCGACTGGGCCCATTACGAGGCGATCGGCACCAACCCCTGGTGAGAACCGATCAGACCTGGCTCGGCTCGCACGCCTCTTCGGCAGCAGCTTTCGGCTGCAGCGGCTGACTCGGCTTCTGAAACAGGCCGATCACCTTCCGGTACAGCCGGTCGCGCACCTCCGATCGGCCTCGCGCGCTCGTAACGTAACGAACCTGAATTTCGATCGAGCCGCCGGAGGGACGCAGCGCGATCGTTGGCGCTGCACTCTGACGCGCCAGTCCTGTCGTGCGGCGGCTGTGTTTCCACTCCTGTTCGGCCATCTGAGCAGCCCCTTCGGATTCCTGGCGCGCCGCCGCCTCGATCTCCTTCGCGATGGAATACACGTCTTCACTGGCTGGCACCGTGACGGTGATCTCATCCCACAGCCATTGTCCCCGGCTCGAGAAGTTGAAGTACTGGCCGCGAATCGCGAAGCTGTTCAGGAAGGAAATACGGCGCCCCGTCGGTTCGCCCTTGTCAGCCAGCCCGGTGGTCTCGAGCAGCGTCGTGGTCATCAGCCCGATCTCCGCTACTTCGCCGCACACCCCGTTAATTTCGACCACATCGCCGACGCGGATTCCGTTCCTGCCCACCAGCATGAACCAGCCAACAAACGCGAGAATATAGTCCTGCAGCGAGATGGTCAGCGCCGCCGTCGCCAGCCCGATCATCGTGCCGGTCTGCTGCGGAGGACCGAAGATGACGAGCACAATGAGCAGAACCCCGAGTACCTGAACGCTGACTTCGAGGACCGTGCGCAGAGTCTCCGTTTGTCTGCGGTCGAGCGAGGGATGCATCATCAGCCGCCGCACCAGCGCATCGCCCAGAACCATGCCCAGCACGATCACGACAATCAGTTCAGCCGACGCCAGAATCATGTGCATCACGATCCGGTGCTGCACCAGAATCTGATCGCCCCACTTCTGATAAATCGTGGCCAGTTGCTGATCGGTCTGAATGCGGTCGTCGTCGATCGAAAGAATCTGCCGTTCGATGCTGCTCTTTTGCAGATCGGAAAGGCTGACCGGACCGCTCCTTGTGGCAGCGGCCCCAGCATCGGCCTGGGTTTCGAGCGCGTTGTGCTCGAGGGTGAGACTGCGGATATCGCTTTGGGTGTCGTCCAGCGCCTGCTCGACCGAGGCATAGCGGCTACGCTGGTCGAACCAGGCCTGGATGCGGGCGGCAAGCGTGCGGTGAGCCCTGGCGGAAACGGCCGCAAGCTGGCCATCGCCCTGCTGCTCGCTGTCGTACTTGCGCATCGAGGCTTCGTGCGCCGCCAGTTCCTCCTGAATCCGGACGCTCTGGCTGTTCGTAACCCGCTCCAGATCGCGCTGTGCATCGGTCAGCTCGTCCGAGTCGAGGCCCAGCTGCGCCTGCGCGACCTGCAGCGTGTCGTCGGACGGTGCAGAGGCCCTTGGCACAGCGCCGCCAGACTGCGAAGCGGCCTTTGCCTTCAAAGCTGCAACCACCGACCGGTCCTGTGCGATCTCCTGCTGCAGTTGTTGAATCCTCTGCGACAGCGCCAGAGCCGGTCCCTTCAGCACGCGGTTGCGCGTCTGCAGTTCGGCGTTGCGAAGCGCCGCTGCAAACGCCTGGTCCACCTCGTGGTCGGCAAGGTGTTCGGCCTCGCGCGCGTACTCGTGCTCTTCATAGCTAACTGCGAGCGAGGCAAGCGTCTGTGCCGTTTGCCACGGACGCAGATCGACCAGGGTGTTGCCGCCGTTGGTGTTGTGCGCTCGCAAAACCGCCAGGTCCGCCATTGCGCCGCGCGTGAGCCACGACAGCGTTACCAGCAGAGCCAGCAACGCGAGCAGCGCCGCGAAGCTGATCAGCCGCACGCTGCCAAAAATGCGGGGGCGGGGAACACCGTCCGCAGCGATCGGGGAATTCGCCATGGGTGTATGCGGCCATTGTATGCAAATTTGCGGCTTTAAGCTGCAGCAACAGGATCACCGGACCGACGATTCCGCTGCAACAATGTCCGGAAGTGCCGGCCCGGAATCGGATACCCGGCATCCGTTACCCAACGGAATCAGCCGGATGGAGGCGCAACCAATGCGAAGCGGCTGGCGCCCGTCATTTCCAGGTCAGCGTGACCTCTTTTTCAACGTATCCGTCGCCGGGCGGAAACTGGATGCTCAGGGTGCCCAGATCAGATCCTCCCATCGCGAGATCGCCTCCGCTGACAGAAACGTTCCCGCGAACCGCATTCACGCGGACGTCCATCGATTCCCTGCTGCCGCCCGGAGCCGCCAGGCTCAGTTTCAGACTGTGCGCGGTTCTCTCTTCGTCAAGAACCTTCATCTGCTGCGTCATCGAACCGAACAGCGGCAGCGGCTCCTGCAGTCCCGCTTCGACCGCGGGGAGCGGAATATCGAGTTCATCGCTGCGCAGGCTTGCTCCCGCGGCGTGCGAACCGATGTGCACTCCCGGACACCCGCTGGTGCAGCGCACCACGAGCACGGCGCCGCGGCGTTCCATTTTCAGGTCTGCGAAGGCCATTGCCAGGGGAATGTGATGCAGGGAGGCGCCGGGCCACTCGGCAGGAAGGTGCGGATCGACCGTTAGCGTCTGCGTTGCCGCATTCCACTCGAGACCGAACATGCCGCGCAGAATCGGTGAAATGACCATGGCCGACGACCAGAGCTGGTGGGCGGTGCTGCGCCCCAGCATCTGGAAGTACTCGCCGGACAGCAACTCGGTGACATCGCCCAGGTCCTGCGCCCACGTGAGATTGGCATTCTGCATCAGGTGGAGGTACCCGGCCAGCGGATGGCCCGCTCGATACTCGGCCAGCGACACCCAGCCGGTGTAGAGCGGCCACACCGTGCCCTGGTGATAGCTGATGGGATCGTAGAAAGAAGTGCGGTCGCTCAGGATGCGGGTTCCCCAGTCCGTGGAGAACTCACTCGATGCCCAGCGGCGAAACATCGGATCGCTGTTGCTCAGCGCAAAGGTGCCGTCCCACCATGCCACCGATGGAAAAATGGTTGCGGTCTCGTCAGTCGAGCCATCCGCATTGTGGCTGAAGGCGTAATTCTTCTGAGCCGGCAAATAGTATTCCTTCTCGATGACGGGAGCCAGTCGTTGCGCCCGCGCCTCAGCCTGACTGGCGACGTCGGCATGCTGAGTCGCGCGCGCCAGCCGCGCCATCGCCGTGCTCGCCTGCTGATCCAAAGCAGCCAGATAGATCTCCTGGTGCGGCATGCGAGGCACCCACGACTCCACCCAGCCGGTTCCCTGGCTGTTGTCGTAAATGCCGTCGCCGTCCGAATCGTGCGATGTTTCGAACTGCCACGCGCGTTCGAGGTTCGGCCACAGATGCGAGATGAATGCCGCATCTCCGCTCACCGAGAGATAATCGTTCGACGCCATCAGGAACAGCGGCGTAGCGTCTGCCGAGGCGAACTGATACGGAAGCGCCGCCCAGTCCACCAGCCCGGCGGTCTGCGACCGCTCGTGCATGATTTTGCCTTCAACGCTCTGATGGCTGGCGAGAAAATCCAGTTCCTCGCGTGCTATTGCGAACCCGCCATAGCTGTCGATGGCGTACAGCGACCACAGTGCGTCGCGCCCGAAGAACCATCCAAAGCCGGGACGCGCGGCGTCGCCGGAGCCGATGAAACCCGCCGTCAATGCCTGCTGCTGCAGATCGGGTGTCGTCTTCACCCGCAGCTGGTCCATGGCCACAATGGCCCACTGAAACGCGGCATCCAGATGGTCGTCCGGTGATTCCAGACGCGCAGACGAGTCCAGCAACTGGCGGTAGTAGTCGCGATTCTGCTCGATCGTCGATGCCACCGCAGCCTTCAGATCCGCCAGCTTCGCCGCCAGTGCGGGTTTCGCAGCGGCCTGCGCGCTCTCGGCGATGGTAATCAGCAGCGGAAAGGCACGGCCCCGGTCGCGTTTCGGATCGTAATGCAGCACGAACTGCAGCGGCCAGGCCGCCGCGCGTTCCTGATACGGAGGCAGAATGCCCTGCTCCGCACCCGGCATGGCGAGGCCGGCTGCATGATCGGGAAAATTGAGATGCAGGATGTAGAACCCGGAACCGCTGCCGTCCGCCACCCATTCCGGCGAAGTGTGGTCATCGGAAGCAGCCGGCCACATGTGCTCCATGATGGGATCGAAACTGAAGGTCAGCGTCATCGGCCGGATGGCGTCGATCTGATACAGCACCAGCACACCCGGATCGCCATTCTTCGGAGCCAGCATGATTTGGCGAATCGTGAAGTTCGCGTGGGAATAGACAATCGTGGTTTCGTCGGGATGGACTTCAATCTCCGCGGCGTGCGCGTTCACGTCGATGGGAACGGCGTAGTCCTGCATGCGCGCCGAGATGCGCAGATTGCTGAAGATTTTCCATGGAAACAGCCACGCCTCGAACCGGCCGTCCTGCTGCCCCAGCAGCGCGCCACGGGGACCGACCACCGAGAACGGCCGCTCTGGATCCGTTTCGCGGACGATGCTCAGGCCAGCCGCTGAGCCGGCGCCAGCCGATGTTGAGGACGCGCGTGTTGCTTCTGCACTCTGCGACAGTGCGCCCGATTGCAGGCACATCAGAAGAACTGCGAGGCCCATAGCCTGTTGGATCGCCATAGGAGTGTCTTCCAGGAAGCGCCAACGACGCATAGCGTTTGCATCGTCGGTTGTATCCTGGGAAGCAACAATATCAGCAATCAGACTCGACCGGACGCCTTGGTCCAATGCGACCTGCCCGGTGGTTCACGGCTAGTTCACGAGCGACCGCAGCAGTGCTTGAATTTCCGCCCGCTGCCACAGGGACACGGATCGTTCCTGCCCACTTTTGCGGATGGGCTCGACTGCGCATCGCGCTCATGCGCCCAAGCCATCACGTTGGCTGGCGGCCGCTGATGCCGCAGTTCCTCCGCCATGAACCGCATGTACGGATCCACGTGGTTGAAGAATCTTTTGTACCCGGCGCACAAGTAATTCAGGCCATGCTCTCCATCCGGAGTCTTCGCAAAACGGTGCTTTGGGCACTCGCCGTTACAGGCGAAGCGCACCTCGCAAGCGCGGCAGTACTGCGGCAGCGTGCTCTCCTTATCCTGGCCGAACTGCACTTGCTGCCGCGACGTGACCAGGGCCGCCAGCGGGGATTCCATGATGTTGCCCAGCCGGTTCGCGGGATAAACAAAATGGTCGCAGGAGTAGACGTCACCGTTGTGTTCCATGGCCAGCGCCGACCCGCAGGTACGCCGAAAGACGCAAAGGCTGGCCTGCAGTCCGCACCACATCTCGAGACTGACGTCGAACAGCTGCACAAAGGTCCGGCCCACGTCGTTGCGCACCCATTCGTCAAAGATGGCGCACAGAAACCGGCCGAACTGCCGCGGCTCGACGGACCACTCCGACACTTTGGCGTCGTCTGAAAAACTGGGTGACACCAGGACCATTCCGTCCGGCGTCCGGTGCGTGGCAACCCGCTCCACAATCGGGATGAACTGCATGTAGCCGCTGCCGCTCCCGCGCAGAAAGCGGTAGACCTCCAGCGGGAACTGCGAATTGGCCCGGTGCACCGTCGTAAGCGTATTGAATGCGACCTGGTGGCGCTTGAGCACCTGCATCCCGCGCATCACGCGATCGAAAGTCGGCTGGCCGCCCTTATCGACGCGATAAGCGTCGTGCAGTTCGCGCGGTCCGTCGATGGAGATGCCTACAAGGAAGGAATGTTCGGCGAAGAAGCGCCCCCACTCGTCGTTCAGCAGAACGCCATTCGTCTGAAACGCGTTCTCGATCCGCTTACCGTTGGCGAACCTCGCCTGAAGCTCCACGATACGGCGGAAATAATCCACGCCGAGCAGCGTCGGTTCTCCTCCCTGCCACGCGAATTGGATAACGGGCGTGTCCTGCTGCTCGATGTACTGGCGAATGTAGGATTCGAGGACGTCATGCGGCATCGCCCACTTCCCGACATCCGGATAGAGAACTTCCTTCTCCAGATAGAAGCAGTATTTGCAGTCGAGATTACAGATCGGCCCGGTCGGCTTTGTCAGGATGTGAAACGGCCCCGCCTTTACAGGCTGAATCGCTTCCTCAGTCGCCGCGTTTGGACTTGTACACACCACATCTCATTCTCCGCGAATCCCCGGCAATCTTCTAGCGTCTGTGTGCAGCAACCAGGACGAGCGCTCCGACGAAAATAATCTGCATGATTCCCCGCACGAAGAGCCCAGGCACCGGACGACCGAGGATGGTCAGATGTTGCCGCGCCGCGCGAACATTCGCCGGGAAGAGAGCGACGAGGAGAATCGCGAGGCAAACCGCTGCCCATCGAGCCGTGCCCGGTATCAGGAGCCCAACCGCTCCCAGGATCTCAAGCACTCCGCTGATGCTCACGAGAGTGGCCGGATTCGGAAACACAGGCGGCAC
>DATGJK010000456.1:0-7024 GCA_035295245.1 Acidobacteriaceae bacterium | reverse complement strand
GGGGGAGAGGTGGCGCTGCGGACCTCCGGCCTGCCGGGCGAAGAGGTCCCGGCGGAGTCTCCTGGGCTCTCGTTGCGGCACTATGCGCCGCGCGCCCGGCTCGTGCTGATTGAGGGGGAAGGCGCAGAGCAACAAGCGGCGTTTGGCGTGGCGGCTCAGGAATGCGAACAACAGGGCGAATCGCTCGGGCTGATGCTGCCGGATGCATTTCAAAATGCGGTGATTGGCCGGACGGCGCGCGTCTTTCGCTGGGGGAAGTGGTCGGATCCGGAGCAACTGGCGCAGCGCCTCTATGCCGGACTGCGCTGGCTGGACGCCAGCGGTGCGACGGTGATCGTGTGTCCCGTGCCTGCGGGCGAGGGAATCGCGGTGGCGATTCGCGACCGGCTCAGGAAAGCGGCACGACGGTAGGCACCTCGGTTATTCCCAGGATTGGACCACAATGCCACCTTTGACTCATAATGGCAATAGAAGGTGTGTTTGCCATGAATGTGGAGTTTCGGACAAAGCTCGACCAAAACGGCAGGGTGGTGATCCCAGCCCCCTTCCGGCAAGCTCTCGGCGTTTCATTCGGCGATGATGTCGTCCTGCGCCTCGATGAGGGCGAACTGCGGATCACCACACAGCAGGCGAGGATCCGGCGTGCTCAAAGCCGAGCCGAGCGGTATGTGAAGGGCGGCCCATCGATTGTCAACGAGTTGCTGCAGGAGCGACGCAGGGAAGCCGCCAGGGAGGAACCATGAACCCTGTCGTGCTGGACGCCTCGGCCATATTGTCCGTGATCCTGCGCGAGCCGGGATACGAAAAGCTGACGCCGGAAATCCTCAGCGAGGCCAAAGCCAGCACCGTTAACCTGGCAGAAGTGCAGCACCAGTTGCGGACCAGAGGATGGAGTTCCGACGAAGCGTGGGAGGACGCTACCAGTCCCGTCCAGGAGGTGGTGCCGCTTTCAGCCGAGCAGGCGAAGATCGCTGGAGATCTCGCACTGACGACGCGCACGCTTGGATTGTCTTTGGGCGATCGAGCTTGCCTGGCACTGGCCATCAGTTCAGGGGCGACGGCGTACACCGCCGACCGAGCCTGGAAGAAGGTCAATGCGGGCGTACGCGTCGAAGTGATTCGCTGAACGCTACTCGTCCGCCGGGACAAGCGTGGCACGCGGGCGCGGATTCCAAAATTTGCGCACGCCCCAGGAGCCGAAACGGAAGGTCAGATACAAAATGAGCGCTCCGCCAAGAATGCCAATGGGGGCCAGCCAGAGACCAAAGGGATCATGTCCGCGGGGAGGTCCGCCGGACTGAAAGCTGGCGGTCCACATGGTGCTGCTGAACTGGAGATCGACGCTGGTCCTGTGCGGGTGGAGAGCTTTCATGCTGCCCAGCCAGACGAGAAAGCCGCCGATTCCGTAGCCTGCCGCCGAGATCAGGAAGACGATCAGGCCGGAGAGGCCGAGCACGACCCAGCGGAGGGAATCGCGGAGAATCCTGCCGACGGAACGGCCGCGCCGCGCACGCCGCAGCAACTCTTCCGTCCGATAGCGCAGCGCCAGCTTCTCCGGCGGGCCAAGGGCTGCGAGGGTCTCGGCAAGCGCTTCGGGAGAGGGGTCGGCGCCGGCCTTGTCCAGAATGTGGGCGTGAATTTCTTCGACGATGTCGCGGACATCGTCTTCGAGCAACTCGCGCAGTTCCTTCCGCAGCGCGTTGAGATAGTGATCGACGGTTTTCTGCGAATCGACGGTGAGGTTCATGACTTTCCCCTTCTGACTGCGGAAACTTTGCTTTCCAGATTCGCGCCGGGGGCAGTGAGCGGCTCCAAAAGGTGCGCCATGCTGGCCGAGAACCGCGACCAGATTTGGGCCATGGCAATCGCGCGCTGGCGGCCGGATTCCGTGAGCCGGTAGTACTTGCGCGGGTGGCCGGAGTCGGACTCCACCCACTCCGACTCGACGAGCCCGAGGCTGCGCAGGCGCGTGAGCAGCGGATAGACCGTGCCCTCCACCACGACAATCTCCGAGCCGGATTCGAGGGTGCGGAGGATCTCCAGTCCGTACAACGGACCTTGCCAGAGGGCCGCGAGAATCGCCAGTTCGAGAGATCCCTTGCGCAGCTGGACCTCCCATTTCTCAGCGGAATCCGGCAATGGAGGTTCTGGCCTGTTCACAGCACCATACTATGCAATACATAGTACTATGTCAAGAAAAATCGCCAGGGCGCGATGGCTGCTCTGGCGATGCGTTTTCGTTAAATCTGCGGCTGGTTCTCGCCGGCTTTGTACAAATACTTGATGCAGGACTTGTAGATCAGCGCGCGGGTTGCCGTATCGGAGATGCGTGGACTGCTGGAGCGGATCGCAGTGCAGCGCACCTTGATAGCGTTGCGGTCGTACCACTCGATCACGCCCTCGATGCGCTCTCCGTCCTCGAGGACGAAGACCATGGGGGTCTGCGACTGCATCTGCTTCTGGAAATAGAAAGCCTCGGCGTGGGAAACGCCCTGGGTGGCCTGAACGGGCTGCGCGCCGGAATGCCACTGCATGAGGGGTTCCTCGCGACGGGTAAAGCGGCGAGCGCGCATGGAACTAGTCAGCGCAGGCCGGATCAGCTTACGGGGACCGATGACATTGATTTCGCGAGGCTCTTCAGGAGCAGGTTGGGGTGGCGCCGGACTGGCCGGAACGGATTTGGCAACAACGGGACCGAGGGCGGCAGAAGCGCGCTCCAGCGAGCTTTTGGGAGCGCGGATTGTACGCACTGCTGAAGGCAGTTGGGGCACGGAAGTCGTCCTTTTCAGACAAAGCTGCCTATCTGATGCGGAGAAACGGCACCGCGTCGCTCGGCAGTGAACTGGAATCAGGAGAGACGAACATCATCGTAGCCTACTCAGCCTTAAGAGTCTATGGCGGAAGGGCGAGGCAGCCCGTTTGCGCAAGATGACGCCACCGGGTGATTACGATCCGGTGAGCTGGGCGGCAAAGCTGTCGAGAGCGAGCGAGCGGAGCAGGTTGCGGCGCATGCCGGATTCGACCTGACGCAAGCCGCGGGCGGCGTTTTCGATCCAGTCAACAGAAACTGCAGCAGTCATCTGGGTCAGTTCCCGCTGGAGGTCGATGTTGCGGACCAGCTGCGGCGTTCCGGCCTGGAGCAGCAGCAGGTCTTCCAGCAGGGAAGCGGCGGCCCGGAGCAGAGCTTCGGTCTTTTCCTGCCCTTCGGCGCCGGCGCGGTAGGCTTCGGTGGCGCGGAAGAGGGCGGAGTAGTCGGGCTCCTGCGTTGCTGTGCGCAGGATGACGAGAGCGTCGGCGCGGCTGGCAAGCCAGGCGGGCAGATCAAAGCCGAGGGCGCGGCCGATTGCGCCCTCGCTGAGGCGGGCGACCAGTGCGCGCTCCGCAGGTTTGAGCGCGGGGCGGCGTTCGGCGAGCAGACGCTCGATTGGCTCGGTGGGAATCGCTCCCAGACGGAAAATTCCTGCGCGGGATCGGATGGTGGGCAGCAGCTCGCCGGTGTTCTCGGCCAGCAGGACGATGGTGGCATACGCAGGCGGCTCCTCGAGGACTTTGAGCAGCGAGTTGGCCGCTTCTTTCATGAAGGCCGCGCTGGTGAAGATGTAGAAGGCGCGCCGCGCTTCGCCGGGGATGCGATAGATTTCGCGGATCAGCGTGCGCACCTGACCGACTTTGATCAGCAGCTGCGGCGGATCGGGGGGGATGACCAGCACGTCGGGATGGGTCTGAATGAGGATGCGGGTGTCGCGCTTGTCCGCCTCGCGCAGGTCGTCGCGGGCGGCGATGGCTTCGTCGATGCGGGCGTCGAGATCGGCAGCGATGCCGATGCGTTCGCAGTTGGAGCAGTGGCCGCAGAAGTCGGGCAGCCCGTCGGTTACGGTGGGGTTGAGGCAGTTGGCGGCCTGCGCCAGCATGATGGCGAGGGTGTACTTTCCGGCTCCGCGGGGCCCGGCGAGGATCAGCGCCTGGGGCAGGCGCGCCGCGGCAATCGATTCGCGCAGATGGCGCACGGTCGGTTCGTTGCCGAGGAAGTCGCGGAAGGGCACGGGAATAGGGTATAGGGTCCAGGGTGTAGGGGATAGGGTGTAGGGGATAGGGTGTAGGGATAGGTTGGGTGCAGAGTTATTCCGGCAGCGTGTAGTCGAAGTCGTAGGAGTGCTTGCCTGCCTGGTTGTGGATCGTGAACGTGCCGGCAATTCCTTTGAGCTCGCCGGCGCCGGAGCCGGGCACAACCGTAACGGTGAGTTTTACGCCGTTCGCATCCATGGTGCCCGAGTGCTGCAGCGCGAAGCTGCCCTTCTTTCCGCTGAGCGAGCCGGTCACCCTTTCAATCGCAACGTAGCCCGCGGTTCCGGCCTTCGGATCGCCTGCGGTCAGCATCTCTCCCTGGCCGGTGCCTTCGAGATCGCCATGGAGCTGCTTATCGAGGCTGAAGCGGTCGAGGCCTTCAGCGGGCGCAGGCAGAGAAGAGGGTTTGGTGATGACGTCAAAGGTGCCGTGGGCGTGGTGCATGGGAAGCTCCTGCGGGTGAGCGGAATTTTGTGCAGAGACAGGCCATCGTACAAGGAGAGCCAGGGCGAGAACCAGGATCGCATTCGAACGCATGACGGATGCACCTCTGAGACGGTCAATGAATATCGTTTCGGAATCTTTACAGCACTGCGTTGCGCGCGATCACGTCGCGGTAGTAGTCGAAGGAGAGCTTCGGTATGCGTTTCTGCGTGGCGTAATCGACGTAGGTAATGCCGAAGCGGAGGCTGTAGGCGGAACTCCACTCGAAGTTGTCGAGCAGGCTCCAGAGGAAGTAGCCGTGAACGGGCACTCCTTCGGAGATGCCGCGCTGCAGCTGCCCGAGATAATTGCGCAGGTACATGATGCGGTCGCTGTCGAGGATGCGGCCGTCGGGGCGCAGAACGTCGGCCGACGAGCATCCGTTCTCGGTGATGTACAGCTTTTTCACGCCCCAGAGGCTGGCGACGAGCTTCGGCGTCCAGTAGAGCGCCTGCGGGTTGACGAAGAGCCAGTCGGAGGCCATGTGCGGATAGCTGGCGGGGCGGGGAATCATGGCGTACCCGGCGGCGTTGTCGGCGGGGATGGCTTCGGTGGTCGTGTAGCAGTTGATGCCGAGGAAGTCGATGGGCGAGGAGATGATCTTCAGGTCTTCGGGCGTGAACTGCGGCGCGTCGGCGCCGAGGTTTTTCAGGTAGAGATCGGTGTAGCGGCCTTCGAAAATGACGGTGAGGTACTGGGCGTTTTCTTCGCGCAGAGCGGTATGCGCGGCACGGATGTGCGCTTCGTCTTCGATGGCGGGCATGGCGCCGTGGACGTCTTCCGCCAACCCAACCTGCACGGGCCTCTTCGCGGCGGCGCGGATGGCCTGCACGGCGAGGCCGTGGGCGAGGACGGCGTTGTGGCGGGTCTGCATCCACTCCTTGCGCGGCAGGCGGAGGCCCGGGGCCGAGTTGCCGCGGCCGTAACCATCGTCGATGAAGGAGTCGAACTCGTTGATGGTCATCCAGTGGGTGATGCGATCGGAAAGCTGGCTGACGGTGGTGTGTGCGTAATCGGCAAAGGCCTGGCTGGTGGCGCGATTCGCCCATCCGCCCTTGTCCTGCAGCGCCTGCGGCAGATCCCAGTGGAAGAGCGTGCAGAAGGGCTCAATGCCGGCTGCGCGCAGCGCATCGACGAGGCGCTTGTAGAAGTCGATGCCCTGCTGATTCGGCTTGCCGATGCCTTCGGGGAAGATGCGGGTCCAGGAAATCGAGAAACGAAAGCCCTTCGTCCCGAGCCGCTGCATCAGCTGAATGTCTTCGGGATAGCGGTGGTAGAAGTCGTCGGCCACATCGCCGGTTTGTCCCTGATACGTCTTGCTCGGGGTGTGCGAGAAGGTGTCCCAGATGGAAGGACCGCGTCCGCCTTCGTGCACCGCGCCTTCCACCTGATACGCGGCGGTCGCGGTGCCCCAGATGAATCCTTCGGGGAAACGACGCGCAGCGGGAGGCGTGGCGGAGCCGGTTTGCGCGGCGGCGTCGAACAGGGGTGTCAGAGCGGGCGCGGCGGCGAGGGTGGCGGCGGATTTCAGGAACGTTCTTCTTTGCATTGATCTCTCCTGCCTGTTCGTTCACAGCAGTGGTGTTGCCTGCAGACTCAGAGGGAAATCCTGAGCCCGGCTGCAACGCGGTCCACGAAGGTGCTCGGCGGCGGGGAACTGGTCGGCGGGGGCATGCGTGACGCGAGTTCTTCCGCAACAGAAATAACGTGAGACACGGCAGGCCAATTCGGCGACCGAGGCAAGCGAGCCTGGAATGCAAAACCCGCAGCATCGCGCCACGCCACGACGGAGTGCGGCTGCACTGCCATTTCAGGCCAGGCGAGCATGCGCGCAGCCAGCGCCGGCGTGAGGGGTGAGTGGGGCAGATCCGGCCGTGTCAGCACGCGATACGCCGCATCGAACGGGGCGCTCCCGGTGGGCATCTCCCGGGCGTCGCGAAAGAACTCTGCCTTCCCCGCGAGCATCGGACTGAATCGAGCCATGCTGGACTCGAGGCTCGGGGTGATGGCGGAAGCGATGGTGGTCGCGCTCGGGCCCGAGTCCCGCGGCTCGAGAGCGAAGTCCTGGATTCCGCCGAGGGCAGGGAAGCGGATCGCAATCCGCACGGTCCAGCCTTGATTGTTGGTGCCGGCCTGGGACGAAGTCATGATCCATTGTTCGCCGGTAGCGGCCTGCCCGTTGATACGAAATGAGGTGGGGTCGCCGGTCCAGCGCATGCGGTGCCACGTCCAGCCATGCTCCCGGGCGGCTGCTCGAATTTCCCGTGTCGTGCGCCGTTGGCCGCGCGTGGACAGTGCATAAAAAGACAAGGGAATTCCCAGAAAGATCAGGACGGCCGCCGCGACGATCACTACATGTGGAACAGAGCTCAGTGTCATTTGGGCAGCTGCTTTTCTTCTGCAATGCTGAACTCGCCGGACTGGGTCTCGCCGTAGCCGGGCTGCGATCCCCCAATGTTGACGGTGTAGCGGCCGG
>DATGJK010000455.1:0-2101 GCA_035295245.1 Acidobacteriaceae bacterium | reverse complement strand
ATCAGGTTTATTCCGCAATAGACCAATTCAACTTTCTCAAGGAGCCATCGCATGAAACCACTACGTCGACGCATGCTCGAAGACATGCAACTGCGCAATCTGGCGCCAGCCACACAAAGAAACTATATCGCGCACGTGGCGGCCTTCGCCCGATTCTTCGGGCAGAGCCCCGAGGTGCTGGACCTGGAAGCCGTCCGCGAGTATTTGCTGTATCTGCTCGACGAGCGGAAGCTGTCCCCGGAGGGCGTGAACCAGCAGGTCTCCGCGCTGAAATTCCTGTATCTCACCACGCTGGAAATGCCGTGGAACAGCGTCGACTTTCCCCGCGCCAAGCGCCCCCACAAGCTGCCCGTCGTGTTGAGCCACGAAGAAGTGGTTCAGTTCTTCGACCACGTGCCGAGCCTGCGCTACCGGGCGGCGTTGATGATCTGCTACGGCGCCGGTCTGCGGGTCTCGGAAGCCGTGGCCGTGAAAGTTTCCGACATCGACTCCCAACGGAAGCTGCTCCGGGTCGAACAGGGCAAGGGTGGCAAGGACCGTTACGCCATGCTCTCGCCGCGCCTGCTGGAAGTGCTCCGCGCGTACTAGCGCGCCGCCCGCCCCCCAGCGTACCTGTTCCCCTCGTGGCGGCCGGGCCGGCATCTGAACGCCGCGTCTCTACAACAGGCCTGCCACGACGCCTGGCTGCGCAGCGGGTTGCGGAAGCGGGTCACCGTCCACACGCTCCGCCACAGTTTTGCTACCCACCTGTTGGAGAACGGCACGGATGTGCGCATTATTCAGGTACTGCTCGGCCACAGTCAGATCGACACCACCGCCCGCTACACGGCCGTGACGCCCCAACTCATCGGCGCCACCACCAGTCCGCTCGACCGGCTGGACACCCGGCCCCGCAAGACCCACGCCCGGTCCAAAAAGTAAGGCATGCCCAGGCCCGCTTTCGAGCTGGCCGGCATCTTTCGACAACACGGCGGCGCTTACCGGGCCGCGCACCAGCTCCCGGTTCAGCAGTTGCGCGTCATGCGCGCGATAGAAGTCTGCCGCACCTCCACGCTGGGCGGCCACGTCGAACGATGCAGCCAGTGCGATTACACTCGCATCGCATACAACTCCTGCCGGAACCGGCACTGCCCGAAGTGTCAAAATGCGGAGCGCGCAAAGTGGCTGGAAAGCAGAAAGGCCGAACTGCTGCCGGTGGAGTATTTCCACGTCGTCTTCACCCTTCCGGAAGAGCTGGCCCGCATCGCCTTCTACAACCAAGAGGTGGTCTATGGCATTCTCTTCGGCGCCGCTTCGGAAACGCTGCTCACCATTGCCCACGACCCGCAACACCTCGGCGCGGAGATCGGCTTCTTCGCCATTCTCCACACCTGGGGACAGAACTTACTGCATCACCCGCATGTCCATTGCGTGATTCCCGGCGGCGGACTTGCGCCGGATTACGAGCGCTGGGTCCGGTGCCGGCCGGGCTTCTTTCTGCCCGTGCGCGTTCTCTCGCGCCTGTTCCGCCGCCTCTTTCTCGAAGCGCTCCGGAAGGCTTTTCAGGAATCCAAGCTTCGATTCTTCGGCGAACTCGAACCCCTCGGAGACGAGACAGCTTTCCGCGAATCTCTGGCCCCGCTCCGCCAGCGTGAATGGGTGGTTTACGCCAAGCCGCCCTTTGGCGGACCCCAACAGGTACTCGAATATCTAGGCCGCTACACTCATCGCGTCGCGATTGCCAACCAGCGGATCCTCGCCCTGGATCAAGGTGAGGTCACGTTCCAGTGGAAAGACTACCGCCATGAGCACCAACAGAAGTCGCGCACAATGACCCTCAGCGCCCACGAGTTCATCCGCCGTTTTCTGATCCACACTCTGCCGGCCGGATTCCAACGCATCCGGCACTTCGGCTTTCTCGCCAACCGGTTCCGCAAACAGAAGCTGGCCTTGTGCCGTCGGCTGCTCGTCACGCCGGTCAGCCAACTGTTGCCCAGCGCGGCGCAATGCCTTCCGCTCCTTCAGGCGCTGACGGCGCCATCGATTGGTTGTCCGAAGTGCGGCGTGGGCCGCATGCTCCGCATGACGATCCTGCCAGCCTACCGCTGGCCGGCCCTGCCGC
>DATGJK010000454.1:0-3142 GCA_035295245.1 Acidobacteriaceae bacterium | reverse complement strand
GAGAGCGCCCATAATCTCCTGCTGATCCTGAAGATTGGTGGGATACTTCTGGCTGGCTGCGCCGGAGCAGAAGAGGCCGAGCTTCTTCGCGGCGGCGAGGAGAGCTTTCTGTGCCGCGAGCGGGCCGGAAGCTTCTTCGCGCGGCGACGGCCCGGACATCACCTCGTCCATGACTTTGCCGATGGCCGGCAGCAGCGCGAGGCGGCCCTGCATGGCGCGCTTCAGCATGAATCCCGTGATGATGAGGCGGTTGATCTCGTTCGTGCCCTCGAAGATGCGGTTGATGCGGGCGTCGCGATAACCGCGCTCGGCGGGGTACTCCTCGACATAACCGTAGCCGCCGTAGATCTGGACGGTGTGGTCGACGACGCGCTCCAGCATCTCGGAACACCAGACCTTCACGATGGAGCACTCGACGGCGTAGTCCTCGATCCGCTTCTGCACTTCGCTTGCGGGCGCATCGGCAGGAAGGGTGCAGAGAGCGGCGTCGATCGCACCCACCACGCGGTAGACGAGCGCTTCACCGGCAAAAATGCCGGCTGCGGCGTCGGCAATCTTTTCCTGCAGCAGTCCGAAGGAGACGATGGGCTTGCCGAAGGCCATGCGCTGCTTGCCATAACGGATGGCGTTGCGCAGAGAGTTGCGCGCGCCGCCCAGCGTGGCGGCTCCTAATTTGTAACGGCCGACGTTCAGAATATTGAAGGCAATGTGGTGGCCCTTGCCGGGCTCGCCGAGCAGATTTTCGGCGGGGATGGCGCAGTCGGAGAGCACCAGCGGGCAGGTGGACGAGCCGCGAATGCCAAGTTTGTGTTCTTCCGCGCCAATCGTCAGGCCGGGCGTATTGCGCTCGACGAGAAAGGCGGAGAACTTGTCGCCGTCAATTTTGGCAAAGACGATGAAGAGGTCCGCGAAGCCCGCGTTGGAGATCCACATCTTCTCGCCGTTGAGGATGTATTGCTTGCCGTCTGGCGAGAGGCGCGCCTGAGCGCGGATGTTCATGGCGTCCGAGCCGGAAGAAGACTCGGAGAGCGCATAAGCAGCGATCGATTCGCCGGTCGCCAGCTTCGGCAGGTATTTCTCTTTTTGCGCAGGCGTGCCGTACCAAATCACGGGCAGCGTGCCGATGCCGGTGTGGGCGCTGATGCTGACGGAAAAACTGGCAGAGACGGCAATGCGATCAGCGACGAGGGCGGAGGTGACTTTGTCGAGGGCGAGGCCGCCATACTGCTCGGGAATATCAACCGCCAGGAGCCCGAGTTCGCCGGCCTCACGCAGCAGCGCGCGGGTAACGGAGAAGTCCTTTGCCTCGATTTCTGCGGCACGCGGCAGGATGGACTTTTCGGCGAACTCAGCGGTCGTGCGGGCGATCTCCTGTTGCTCTTCGGTGAGGTCTTCGAGGGTGAAGATGTCGTCGGGAGTGGCGTTGGAGATAAGAAAACTGCCGCCTGGGATCACGTTCGGGGTCGTAGCAGTGGCCATGGGCCCTCCGCAGGGCAATGGTACGCCCGTTGGACGCAGGGAAAGTGAATCAGGTGGTCCGGAAGCCGGCAGCATTCGTTTCGGGGGAGCTTCTGATGCTCTTTTTGGGCCGAAGTCGATTTCACGTTCTCTTAGGATTGCCAGAAGCCGCACCTCTTTCTCGCTGCGGGCTTCCAGGTGCCATCGATATTCTCGTAAATCACGAGCGCACCGTGGCCGCAGAGTCCACCGCAGTAGAAGCTGAATTGAAACGCGCCGAAATGGTGGTCCTTTGAAAATGCGATCTCTGAAAACGAGAACAGTCCGGCAGCGAAACCCTTCTTAACGGCTTCGTCGACTGGGACCCCTCGCCGGATCAGAGTTCCGGGGTCGTTCTGCTTAACAGCCTTTCGCTGTTCGTCGGGGTCAACGAGAACATAGCCCTCCGCCGGAATTGCGGCCGATGTGAGGTAGTGAACAGCGGTGGGATCGGAGAGGGTCCAATCAATTCCTTTTAGGCAGCCTTTCGCATCTCCATCGCTGGGTTCAAACTTTTCAGTCCGGTTCGCAATATTTACGGTCCCGGCTGCGCCCGTGGAATAGAAAACAAGGAATGCTCGATAGATTGCCTGCTGCTCAGCCGTCAGCGGTTCACTGTCCAGGGTTGGCTTTGATTGTGCGAGGCAGGTCGCCTGGAAAGCCAGAACCGCGAGGCTCACGAGAAGTCGGCCATTCATACCTGTACTCCCGCCTGGAATGACGGCTGCATGCGGCTCAAGGTTAGCTTAGATTCTCGAAAATACCTGCCGCGCCCATGCCTCCGCCCACGCACATCGTGACCAGGCCGTACCGGGCGTTGCGGCGCTTCATCTCCTGGAGAATGGTCGCCGTCAGCTTCGCTCCAGTGCAGCCGAGCGGATGACCCAGGGCAATGGCTCCGCCGTTCACGTTGACTTTTGCCGGATCGAGGCCAAGCTGGCGGATCACGGCGAGCGCCTGCGCGGCGAAGGCCTCGTTCAGCTCGATGACGTCGATCAGGTCAAGGGTGAGACCGGCGAGCTTCAGCGCTTTGGGAATCGCGTGTACCGGGCCCATCCCCATCTCCTCCGGGTCGCATCCGGCGTACGCGTACGACAGGAAGCGCGCGAGAGGATGGAGGCCAAGCTCGTTCGCGCGGCTGTCGGCCATGACCACCGCCGCGGCGGCGCCGTCAGACGTCTGCGAAGAATTGCCGGCGGTGACCGTGCCTTTGGCGTGAAAGGCGGGCTGCAATTTGGCGAGGGCTTCGTACGTGGTATCAGAGCGCGGACCCTCGTCTTCGCGAAAATCCGAGGTGACGGCGGCTGGTTTTGTTTTGCCATTGACCGACGAGGTTGTCACCGGCACAGTTACGATTTCCTGCTGGAACTTTCCGGCCTCGCGGGCAGCGATCGCCTTCCGATGGCTCTCCAGCGCAAACTGGTCGGCATCTTCGCGGGAAATACCATAGTGTTTCGCAACGCGCTCCGCCGTGAGTCCCATCGAGAGGTACGAGCCGGGATGGTTCTCCACGAGCCAGGGATTTACGGCGATCTTGTTGCCGCCCATGGGCACCATGGACATGGACTCCGCGCCGCCTGCGATAATCACGCTGGCTCCTCCGCCGCGAATGCGTTCCGCGGCGAGCGCGATGGCCTGCAGACCG
>DATGJK010000453.1:0-6944 GCA_035295245.1 Acidobacteriaceae bacterium | reverse complement strand
ACGGGGAAATTCGAGCCGTTCAAGACGACGACGATGTTCGACGGCACGGCGCATCATCCGGAGTATCTGGGGTGAAGCGTGATCAGAGCGCAAGCGGCGGGGGCTGGTAGCCGAAGGCGCGCTCGAGCGCGGAGGCGACTGCGAGGACGAGTTCGTCGTCGTACGGGCGCCCGTCGATCTGAACCCCGATCGGCAGGCCTTCGGAGGAGCGGCTGATCGGAACGACGGCCGCAGGTCCGCCGAGCACGTTGAACCACTGGGTATAGCGCATCACGTCCAGGTAGGAGACGGTCTGGCCGTCAATCGTCCAGCTGCGTTCGAACGGTTTGAAGGCGGGGATGGAGCAGACGGGGCAGAGGAGCAGTGGGAATTCGCGCATCTCGTCGAGAAGCGCGGCGCGGACCTTGTCAGACTCGACCCAGGCATCAAGCAGAGATTCGGCGGTGAGGGGCGGCTGCTCGCGGGCGATGGAGAGAAAGTCACGGAAGGTGGGGCTGAGTTCGTCTTCGTGGCCGCGGATCGTGGACGCGTAGAGCATGGCTCCGCACTGCACGAAGAAAGTCGTCCAGAGGCGGCGTGCGGCTTCGAGAGACTTGGGTTGAAATGGTTTGACGGTGAACCCCTCCTGCTCGAGGGCACGGGCAGCGGAGCGGACGGCGGCCCGGGTTTCCTCGGTCACAGGGACAAGAGAATCGTCTTCGAACCAGCCGATGGGGAACTGCTTTGCTTCTTCGAGCGAGACGGCGCGGTGTGGGATGGGTGCGGAGGACGGATCGACCGGGTCCTGGCCGCTGAGCACGGCGAACAGAAGCGCGACGTCGGCGATGGTGCGCGCCATGGGTCCGATCGCCCCCAGGAAAGTGAAAGGGCCGACGCAGGGCGGCAGATGTCCAGCGGCTGGGAATCGTCCGGCAGTGGGCTTGAGCGCGCAGATGCCGGTGAAATGCGCGGGCTCGCGGACGGAGCCACCGCTGTCGCTGCCGAGTCCGGCGGCGGAGAGGCCCGCGGCAATCGCGGCGGATTCACCTCCGCTGGAGCCGCCGGCCGTGTGGTCGAGATTCCAGGGATTGCGCGTGCCGCCATAGAGCAGGTTCTCGGTTTCGTACGCCATCAGAAACTCGGGGCAGTTGGTGGTCCCGAGGATGATGGCTCCGGCATCGATGAGGCGCTGCACGAGGACGGCGTTGCCGGCGGGAATGGAGCCGCGGTTGAGCGTGCTGCCGATTTCGCAGCGGTAGCCGGCGACGGAGATCGACGACTTGACGGTGACAGGGAGTCCGGAGAGAGGTCCGGGGCGGAGCTTTCTTGCCTGGGCGCGGATGCAATCGGCGTCGAAGTCGACGATCGCGTTGAGACGCGGATTCAGGCGCTGAATCTGCGCGATGTGCTCGTCGGCGAGTTCAAGCGGAGTGATATCGCGGCGGCGGAGGAGGTCCAGTTGCTCGGTAGCAGGGCAAAGGGTAAGGGACATAGCTGGCGATGAAGGCTGATTATAATTTGGCGCGGCGCACCGCGGTTTGGCCCGCGCGGTAACGGCACGATCGCATCGGGGGTCGCATAATCGGACACTGCAATTTTCAGGGCCAATGCTAGGATGAGCGCATGCCGCCGCGTCGCAAATCCAGTGCGCGTAAGGTCCCGGCCGTCAAACGAACTCGGCCATCGGCGGAGACCCATCCGCGGGATCTCGTGGTTCTGACTGGACTCTCCGGCTCGGGCAAGGCATCGGCGCTGAAGGCGTTTGAGGACTTGGGCTTCTACGCCGTCGACAACATGCCGGTGGATCTGATGCGGCCGTTTGCGGAGCTGGTGGCGCATTCGCGCGACATCCGGCGGGCGGCGCTGGTGGTGGATGTGCGCGAGGGGCAGAGCCTGGAGCGCTTCCCGACCATTCTGGGCGGAATCCGGCGCACGCTGCCAACGACGGTCGTTTTTCTGGAGGCGACGAAGGCGGCGCTGCTGGCGCGGTATTCAGAGACGCGCCGGCCGCATCCGCTGGGACGCGAGGAGCGAGTGACGCAGGCGCTGCAGGAAGAGCGGCGGCTGCTGGAGCCGATCCGGCAGGTGGCGGACATCATCATCGACACCACGAAGTTCAACGTGCACGAGCTGCGGGCGTACATCCAGAGCAAGTTTGTGCGGGAGAGCGACGGCAAGAGCCTGATGATCTCGTCGGCGAGCTTTGGATACAAGCGCGGCGTGCCGCTGGATGCGGACCTGGTGTTCGACGTGCGCTTCCTGCCGAATCCGCATTTCGTACCGGAGTTCCGCAACCTGACAGGAAAAGACGCGAAGGTGGAGAACTACATTGTGAGTTTTCCGCAGACGCGCGAGTTCCTGGATCGCGTGACGGACCTGCTGATCTTCCTGTTGCCGCATTACATCCACGAGGGCAAGAGCTATCTGACGCTGGCGTTCGGCTGCACCGGCGGGCAGCACCGTTCAGTGATGATTGCGGAAGAGGTTGCGCGCCGGCTGGGGCGGCACGGATACCAGGTGAAGACCGCGCACCGGGATATGCCGCGATAAGGCAGAGCAGCCAACGGCCGACAGGCAATAGTTTCGTACCGGATTTCCGCATTCGGCAGGAGTTTTGGGGCTGGGTGGGGTGTTGCGTCGCGACCTAAAATAGAAGCAGGACCCCATGGCGGACTTCACTCACCTGCACCTGCACACCGACTACTCCCTGCTGGACGGCGCCTGCGACGTAGAAAAACTGGTTCAGCGCGTCGCCGGCATCGGCCAGAAATCCGTTGCGATCACCGATCACGGCAACATCTATGGTGCGGTGCACTTCTTCGACGCCGCGAAGAAGCACGGCGTGCAGCCGATCCTGGGGTGCGAGCTTTACATCTGTCAGAAAGAGGACCACCGCGCCGATCCGCAGGGCGACGACTACAACCATCTGCTGGTGCTGGCGGAAAACGAAGAAGGTTACCGCAACCTGGTGCGGATCACGTCAGAGGCATCGCTGCACGGTTTCTACAAGAAGCCGCGGGTGAGCAAGAAATATCTGGCGGAGCATGCGAAGGGGCTGATCGGGCTCTCCGGCTGCCTGGCCGGCGAGCTGTGCGAAAACCTGATGGCCGGGAAGTACGACGCGGCGAAGGCGACCGCCGGACAGTACGAGGAAATCTTCGGCAAGGGCAACTTCTTTCTGGAGATTCAGGACCAGGGGCTGGCGGAAGAGAAGAAGATCCATGCGGATCTGTTCCGGCTGGAGAAGGAACTGGGCATTCCGCTGGTGGCGACCAACGATAGCCACTATTTGTGCGAGGACGACGCGCACGCGCACGAGGTGCTGCTGTGCGTGCAGACGGCGGCGTCGATCAACGATCCGAAGCGCTTCAAGTTCGACTCCGACCAGTTCTACGTCAAGTCCGCGGAAGAGATGGAGCGGCTGTTCGCGCATGCTCCGGAGGTGGTGCGGCGGACGATGCAATTTGCCGAGCGCTGCCGCCTGAAGCTGAGCAAGGTCGATAATCCGTTTCCGGAATTCGCTGTGCCGCCGGGGCACACCATCGACAGCTACTTCGAAGAGGTGTGCCGGCAAGGCCTGAAGAAGCGGTTCGATACGTCGGTGCGGCAGCTGGAAGTGCGCGGCACGCGGCGCGCCGCGCGCGAAGAATACGAGTCGCGGCTCGAGTACGAGATCGGGATCATCAAGCAGATGAAGTACTCGGGATATTTCCTGATCGTGTGGGACTTCATCAAGTACGCGCGGGATCATGGGATTCCGGTAGGTCCGGGACGCGGTTCGGCGACAGGATCGCTGGTGGCGTACGCGATGGAGATCACGAATATCGATCCCATGCAGAACGTGCTGCTGTTCGAGCGGTTTTTGAATCCGGAGCGCGTGTCGATGCCGGATATCGACGTGGACTTCTGCATGAACCGGCGCGGCGAGGTGATCGATTATGTGACGCGTAAGTACGGCCGCGATCAGGTGGCGCAGATCATCACGTTCAACACCATGGCGGCCAAGGCGGCGATCAAGGACGTGGGCCGCGCGCTGGACATGCCGTACGGCGACGTGGACCGGATCGCGAAGCTGGTGCCGCCTACCGTGGGGATGACCCTGGATCGGGCACTGAAGGATTCTCCGCAGCTGCAGGAGGTGTACGAGGGGACGCCGCAGATTCGGGAGCTGATCGACACAGCGAAGAAGCTGGAGGGCCTCGTGCGCGGGGCAGGCGTGCATGCGTCGGCAGTGGTGATTGCGCCGCGTCCGCTAATCGAACTGGTGCCGGTGAGCCGGACCAGGAACGAAGAAATCGTCACCGCCTACGACATGCTGGCCGTGGAGAAAATGGGCCTGCTGAAGATGGACTTCCTCGGCCTGGCCACGCTGACGGTGATCACGGATGCGGTGAAGCTGATCGAGCAGACGCGCGGCGAGACGCTGGACATCGAGATGATCCCTCTCGACGATCCGGAGACGATGAAGCGGGTGTTTCACACGGCTCTGACTTCGGGCATCTTCCAGTTCGAATCTCCGGGAATGCGCGACATTCTGCGGCGGTATAAGCCGGACACTGTCGAGGATCTGACCGCTCTGAACGCGCTCTATCGCCCGGGTCCTATGGACATGATCGACGATTTCATCGAGCGCAAATGGGGACGCCGCAAGGTGGAGTTTCTGGTGCCGGAGCTCGAAGAGATTTTGAAGAGCTCGTTTGGCGTCATCGTTTACCAGGAACAGGTGATGCGGATCGCCAATGTCCTCGCAAGCTATTCGCTGGGCGAAGCGGACCTGTTGCGGCGGGCGATGGGAAAGAAGGATCCCGAAGCCATGGCCAAACAGCGCGACCGGTTCCTGAGCGGCGCCGCCGCGCTCGGGCATCCCAAAGCCGCGGTCGCGGAGATCTTCGACCAGATGGCGAAGTTTTCGGGGTACGGGTTCAACAAGTCGCACTCGGCGGCCTATGCGTGGGTCGCGTACCAGACCGCCTATCTGAAGACGCATTATCCGGTGGAGTTCATGTCGGCGCTGCTGACGTCGGAAATCTCCAAGCCGGAAAACGTAGTCAAGTACATCAAGGAATGCCGCGAAATGGAGATCGCGGTGGAACCTCCTGACGTGCGCTACAGCGATGCCGATTTTACGCCGCACGGCGACAAGGTTCGGTTTGGGCTGACGGCGATTAAGAATGTGGGGCGGAACGCAATCGACTCCATTCTGGCCATCCGCGATGAGCTGGCGCGGGAGGGCAGAAGCTTCGCGAACTTCCAGGAATTCTGCGAAAAGATCGATCTGCGGCTGCTGAATAAGCGGGTTCTGGAATCGCTGATCAAGGCAGGCGCGCTGGATTCATTCGGGCGGAGAGCGCAGCTGCTGGCCGCGGTGGACAGGACCATCGAGCGCGCGCAGAAAACCCAGCGCGATCATGCGGCGGGGCAGAGCGGCCTGTTTGGGATCTTCGATACGTCGGCGGCCCGGCAGGCCGACGAGTTGCCGAACGTGCCGGATCTGGAGGAGAGCCAGCGTCTGCAGATGGAGAAGGAGGTGCTCGGCTTCTTCGTTTCCGGGCATCCGCTGGATAAATACGCGGAGAAGCTGCGGAACCTGCCCGGCGTGATGGACGTGGCGACGGCGCTGGAGACGAAGCCCGCTCCGTCGAACGGGCGCAGAGGACAGGCTCCGGAGAATGAGATTGCGGTGGCCGGCGTCATGCTGGGCCTGAAGGTGGCGAAATCGAAGCGATCGGGCGAGCTGTACGCGCAGGCGGCGCTGGAGGACGCGACGGGCAAGATTGAGCTGATCTGCTTCCCCAAGGATTACGAGCGGCTGGCGGAGCAACTGAAGATGGAGGTTCCGGTGCTGGTGCGCGGGCAACTGCGCGCCGACGAGGATGCTGCTCCGAAGCTGTGTGTCTCGTCGATTCAGGCCCTGGAAGACGTGAAGGTGCGGCTGCCGAAGAACATTCGGATTCGGATTCCGCTGGAACGGGTGAGCGAGACGACGCTCGAGGAATTGCGCGATCTGGTGGCGGGCGCGCCCGGCCCGGCGCGGCTCATGCTGAACGTGGAGCAGCGCGGGCAGTATTGCGTGGTGATGGAGCCGGAAGGCATGATGGTCGCGGCTGACCGCGCGTTCATCGACAGGGCGGAATTGCTGCTGGGGCGCGGCATGGTGCAGTCGCTGGATTAATCCGCACAGAAGGCCATCTACAATGCGAGGGTGAGCGAGTCTCCCGCCGAACCGCACGCGCCGCATCGCCGCTGGCGCATCGCCGTGCTGCTGGGTATCGGCGTCCTCGTGAATTTCTTCGATCGCGTGAATGTCTCGGTCGCGTTTAGTTCCCTGCACACCCAGTGGGGGATTACGGCGGTGACGTTCGGATATCTGGCATCCGCGTACAACTGGAGCTACGGCGCGCTGCAGATTCCGGTGGGTGTGATGCTGGACCGCTGGGGCGTGCGGCGGATCGGACGAGTCGCGGCGTTCCTGTGGAGCGTGGCGTCGTTCTGGTCGGGGCTGGCCACCGGCGTGGTGACGTTCTTCTTTGCCCGGCTGCTGCTCGGAGTCGGCGAGGCTCCGACCTTTCCCGCGAATGCCAAGGCGGTGGGCTACTGGTTCCCGGAGCGGGAGCGCAGCTTCGCCACGTCGCTGAACGATGCGGCGGCGAAGTTTGCATCGGCGATCGGCGTGCCCATTCTGGGCGTGCTGCTGATCCGGTTTGGCTGGCGGTGGAGCTTCATCTTTACGGGCGCGGTGAGCTTTCTCTATTTCCTGCTGTTCTGTGGCGTGTACCGGAATCCGAGCGAAGACCCGAAGCTGAGCGATGCGGAGCGCGCGCTGATGGCGGAGGGAAATGCGCAGCCGGAGTCGGCGCTGATGCTGGAGAGCACGTGGGAGGCGCAGGAGGCCAGAGCCAGCGTGCGGCACACGCATGGCGCGCCGCTGCTGTATCTGTTGCGGCAGCGCGAGGTGCTCGGCGTTA
>DATGJK010000452.1:0-6270 GCA_035295245.1 Acidobacteriaceae bacterium | reverse complement strand
CACATCCAGCGTGTGCGGATTCGTCCAGTCAATCCCCCAGTACACCGGAATCTCGGACCACACCAGAATCCCCATCTTGTCCGCCAGGCGATATTCGTTCTCTGTGTGCGGATAGTGCGTCATACGGACAAAATTGCAGTGCAGATCGTGCGCCCAGCCTAACAACGTCTGCGCGTCCTGCTCCGACCATGACCGTCCCGATCGATACGGCGCCTCGTCGTGATAGCTCACGCCGCGCAGAAAAATGGGTTTCCCGTTCAGCAGAATCTGATCACCCTGCACCTCGACTGTGCGGAACCCGATGTCATCCGTCAGCCGATCCTCTCCGGCGCTGAACTCGACCTGGTAAAGCCGCGGATGCTCAGGCGACCACAACTCCAGCCCCTGCGCGGCGGACGAAAACTCCGCACGCCCATTGGCATCTGTAGTCGCATTCAGGTCCACGTGCAGATCGGGGATCCGCATCGTCACGTGCTCCCCGGCTGCCGCTCCCACGATGTGCACGTAGCCCTCAATCGCATCCGTGCTGTCGCGCTTCAGCTGTACCGAGTAGTCGTCGATGTAGCTCTCCGGCACCTCGACCAGCGAAACCGGGCGGGTAATGCCGCCGTAGTTCCACCAGTCAAACCGCACGGTGGGAACGCGTTCCTGCAACCGCTGATCGTCGACAGCAACGACAACGAAGTTGTCGCCGTCTTTCACCGCACTCGTGATCTCGCAATCGAAGGGTGTGAAGCCGCCTTCGTGCGCGCAGACCTGCTGATCGTTTACAAAGACGGTCGCTGCGTAGTTCACCGATCCAAAGTGCAGGAACAGATGCGTGTGCGGCTTCGGATGCGCAGTGAAATCTCGCTGATACCACAGCAGCCCTTCGTAGTAGAAGAGCGATTCTCTTTGCGAGTTCCAGTCGCCGGGCACGTTCAGGGTGGGCGATCGGGAGAAGTCATATTGAACCAGCGGCCCGCCCGGCACGTAGTGTGCGTTCTTCGCGTACCCGTTCAGGCTCGCATGCGCCGGATTCGATCCCCATCCCTCGCGCAACGGATCGGCGATGTAGTGCCAGGGACCATCGAGTGTCGTCTGCGCCCGGTGATCCACACCGACCAGCAGCGTGGGTTGCTGCGCAGGAGCGGCAAGAGCGAAGAACAGGATGAAGGGCAGGCAGGACGCAGCGCTGCGAATACCGTAGGCGGTCATCGCAACATGGTAATCGCAACCCGGCCCGAAACTGCTGCGCAACGGGGAGGGTTACTTTTGCGAGTCCGCTCCGCGAAGCCGGAACTTGTTCGCCTGCGCGAACTCGTCCCGCAGCTCCGGCGTCTTCAGGTTCTCACGCAGGTGCGCCAAACGCTGCTCCAGCGCCTGCAGCGAACGCTCAATTGCCTCGGAATTCGTGTGTGCGATGTCGCGCCACATAGAAAAGGGACTCGCGCCCAGCCGGGTCATCTCCCGCAGAGCACGGCCGCCAATCGGCAGCAAGTCGGGATTCGCCGCGAACTCTTCTTCCAGCAGCGCGCACATCGCCGTCGAGACAAACTGTGGCAGATGGCTGATCCACGCGCACAGCACGTCGTGCCGCTCCGGATCCATTTCGATCACCCGCGCCCCGAACCTGCCGACCCAGCCGCGCCACTCCTGCGCCAGGTTCTCTGCGGCGGCCGACATTTCGCCGCCATTGCACGCTGTGAAGAGCCACGCCGATCCGGCAAACAGCTCCGCATCCGCATTTGCGGCGCCCCCCACCTCTTTCCCCGCCATGGGATGTCCGGGCAGAAACCCCGGCTGTTCCGGCCCGTTATACCCTCCCCGCGCATGTTTGCAGAGCGCGCCCTTCACGCTGCCCACATCGGTCACCAGCTGTGTCCCGCGCAGGACGGTCGAAAGCCGGTCCAGCCAGTCCAGAATCGTGAACACCGGACCGCTCAGCAGGATTACGTCGCTGGCCGTGGCCGCCTGCAGCGGATCCTCCGCAATCACCGTCACCGCCCCGCGGCTGAGCGCGGTGCGCAACTGCTCTTCGTCAGGGTCCCACCCTGTTACCGTCCCGGTGAATCCGCGCGCGCGCAGCGCCAGCCCGGCTGAGGCCCCAATGAGCCCCGTGCCGAGAATCGCGATCCGTTCGATGGCCATGCGTACTAAATGGTACGTCCGACCGCCGGAGCAATCACGCGCAACGTTTCCATCAACGCGGCAAACTTGTCTGGGAACATCGACTGCGCCCCATCCGATACTGCCTTGTCCGGATTCGGATGCACCTCGATCAGCAGCCCGTCTCCGCCCGCCGCGATCGTCGCCCGCGCCATCGCCGGAACCTTGTCCCGCCGCCCTGTGCCATGCGACGGGTCCCCGATAATCGGCAGATGCGAGAGCTTCTTCACCACCGGGATCGCCGAAATGTCCATGGTGTTGCGCGTGTAGGTCTCGAAGGTGCGGATGCCGCGCTCGCACAGGATCACATCCTAGTTCCCCCCGGCCAGCAAATACTCAGCCGAGAGCAACATCTCCTCAATGGTCGCCGCGATGCCGCGCTTGAGCAGCACCGGTTTGCGCACCGCGCCCAGTTCCCGCAGCAGGTTGAAATTCTGCATATTGCGCGCGCCCACCTGGAACAGGTCCACGTACGGCATCATCAGCTCGATCTGCGAGATCTCCATCACCTCGCTGACGATCAGCAGCCCATGCGCATCTCCGGCGTCGCGCAGCAGTTTCAGGGCCTCAAGCCCCAATCCCTGGAAGGAATAGGGCGAGCTGCGCGGCTTGAATGCTCCTCCGCGCAGGAACTTCGCTCCTGCCGCCTTTACGAGCCGTGCGCTCTCGAAGATCTGCTCGCGGCTCTCCACCGAGCACGGACCCGCCATCATCACCACTTCTTCGCCGCCGACGCTTATCCCGTTGGGAAACCGCACCACCGTGCCCTCAGGACGAAAGCTGCGCCCCGCCAGCTTGTAAGGTGACGAAATGCGGATCACCTCTGCCACGCCCGCGAGCACTTCGAAGTCTTCGTGCGCGAACGCCCCCGGCGTGCCCACACCCGCCAGGATGGTCTGCACCGTCCCCGTAGTCCGGTGCACGTTGAACCCGATCTCCGTCATTCGCTCGACAATGGCCTGAATCTCTTCTTCCGTCGCGCCTGCCTGCATTGCCACGATCATGAGTCTTTTCCTGTCTGCTTTCGCGGTTGCCCGGTTTCCTGTGTGCTCTCCTTTGGCGCGTTCCCACGCGAGGCCAGCTCGTTGCGCTGCAGCGCGCGCATGACATCGACGATGCGCTCGTAGATATGCACCAGCTCGATATCCGGCAGCGGCCCCGGATTATGCGAGCGCACATTCTCGAAGATCACACGCTCGCGATTCGGCTCGTACACCGGCAAATCGGTCACGCGCTTCAGCCGCCCTATCTCCTGCGCGGCCGCCGCGCGCTCGCTGATCAGCAGCACAATCTGCCGGTCCAGTTCGTCGATCTTCCGGCGCCAGCCTTCGATGTCCATGGGTCTTCCTCACATGTCCCGCCGGGGACAGCATGCTCCAAACGAACTGTTGGTTTGGGAGAGCAGAATCGCTTATCGGGCCGGCGCGGCTGGTTCGGCAACAGTGCCACGCAGACCCTGAATAAATCGCGCGATGGAGCTGGGGGCATTCTCGCGACCCGCCTGCTCGATCGTTGCCACCAGCGCGCTCCCAATCACCGCCGCATCGGCGAATTCGCCCACTGCGGCAAAATGCTCTGCGTTGGAAATCCCGAAGCCCACCGCAATGGGCAGGTTCGTGAACTTCCGCAGCCGCCCGACCAGTTGCTCCGCGTCGCTCTCCAGCTGCGCGCGCGTGCCGGTGATGCCCGTCCGCGAAATGGCGTAGACGAAACCCTCCGATGCCGCCGCAATTCGCTCGAGACGCGCATCAGGACTGGTCGGCGCAACCAGGAATATGGGCGCCAGATGATGGCGGTGCATCGCGGCGAGGTACTCGGCGGCTTCTTCGACGATCATGTCGGTCACCAGCACACCGTCTACGCCAGCCTGCTCTGCTGCCGCGCAGAATTGTTCCAGACCGTAACGCAGGATCGGATTGTAGTACGAGAAAACAATCAGCCCGGCGTGCGCCCGTTCCCGCCGCAGATCGCCGGCCAGCGCCAGCACATCGCTCAGCTTCACGCCGTTTTGCACGGCGCGCTCGCTCGCTCGCTGAATCACCGGCCCATCCGCCACCGGATCGCTGAAGGGAACACCCAGTTCCAGCACATCGGCGCCCGCGTCGATCGCGGCCAGTGCGATGTCATGGCTAGCAGCAAGGTCGGGATCCCCAATCGTGAGGTAGGCAACGAGACCGGGTCTGCCGGCGAATCGAATCGGCATCGTCGCTAGGCTCCCAAATGCAATTCGCGAGTCAGAATGCCCATGTCCTTGTCGCCGCGCCCCGACACGTTCACGATGACGATGTCGTTCCGGCTCATCGTCGGCGCCCGCCGAATGCACTCCGCCACGGCGTGCGCGCTCTCCAGCGCCGGAATGATACCTTCCGTCCGGGCCAGGCGCAGCGTCGCATCGAGCGCCTCCTGATCCGTTGCCGACGTGTACTCCGCCCGCCCGGAATCGTGCAGCGCCGCATGCTCCGGACCCACAGATGCATAATCCAGCCCCGCCGACACTGAATGCGTCAAGGCAATCTGTCCTGCGGCGTCCTGCAGCACGTAGGAATACGTCCCCTGCAGCACGCCCGGCAGCCCGCCCGAGAACCGCGCCGCATGCTCTCCAAGTCGCTCGCCGCGCCCTCCGGCTTCGACGCCGATCAGCCGCACATCCTTGTCCGGAATGAAGTCGTAGAACACACCAATTGCATTCGATCCGCCACCGACACACGCGATCACCGCGTCGGGCAGCCGGTTTTCCTTCTCGAGAATCTGCTGCCGCGCCTCGCGGCCGATCACACGATGAAAATCGCGCACCATCGTCGGATACGGATGCGCTCCCAGCACGCTGCCCAGCAGATAATGCGTCGTGCGCACATTCGTGACCCAGTCGCGCATCGCCTCGTTGATTGCGTCTTTCAGGGTCCGCGATCCGGACGAGACGCCGCGCACTTCCGCGCCCAGCATGCGCATGCGGTAGACGTTCAACTCCTGGCGACGCATGTCCTCGTCGCCCATGTAGACCACGCACTCCAGCCCAAACAGCGCGCATACGGTGGCCGTCGCCACGCCATGCTGACCCGCGCCGGTCTCGGCGATGATGCGCTTTTTGCCCATGCGCACCGCGAGCAGCGCCTGGCCCAGGCAGTTGTTGATTTTGTGCGCCCCGGTATGCAGCAGGTCTTCGCGCTTCAGGTAAATCTTCGCGCCGCCCAGCGACTCCGTCAGCCGCGAAGCAAAATACAGCGGCGTCGGCCGCCCTGCGAAATCGCGCAGGAGGCCATCGAGTTTCAGGTGAAAGTCGGGATCTGCCTGCGCCTCGGCGTACGCGTGCTCCAGCTCGTCGAGAGCCGCCACAAGCGTTTCCGGGACGTAGCGCCCTCCGTATGCGCCGAAGCGCCCGGCGACACGATTGGCCTCGGTGGTTGCCATGGATTCAGATTACATCGTTGGGCAGGCTTCGTAGCCAGCGGTGGGTTCAAATGGCAGACTCGGCTCTGCGCGCGAACTGAAGGCGGTCATCCGGCTTGGTGTATAGCCTCCCCAGGCTCTTCAAATCGCCAATCATTACCCCTCTGCCGAACTCCTGGATATACCAATCCGTCTCCGAAGTTGGATTCTCCGGGTCTGCGACTATTTCGATCACACCCGGTTCTCCCGCATAGAGAACATGATCGCCGACCAGAATTTCCTCTCCAGATACGTATCGCAGCGGCATAGGTGCATATTACGGCACCCTCCCCGCGGCTATTCCCTTGTTCTCAATCGCCGCAAAGGCATTGCGGGCATTGCGGATAAAGGCTTCGACGCGTACCGGATCCTTCTTCCCTGGCATCTCTTCCACACCGCTGGCCACATCGACACCCCAGGGCCGCAGCGTGCCGATAGCCTCTGCGACATTTTCCGGTCTGAGGCCGCCGGCAAGGACAATCCGCAGGCCCCGCGGTTCCGAGGACAGTACGTCGCGCAGACGCTTCCACGGCAGGGTTCTTCCGGTCCCGCCCGCCGCGGTGGAGGTCTTCGCGTCCAGCAGCACTGCATCGACCACGCCCTGCCGCGAAACGGCCGCGTACTGCTCGAGAAGCGTCGCCTCCGAGGCGCTCGCCTCGTCTTCAACCCGCCAGTGCAGCGTCTGCATTAAGAACT
>DATGJK010000451.1:0-14677 GCA_035295245.1 Acidobacteriaceae bacterium | reverse complement strand
GCTTTACGAATCGAGGCTGCACGACGCGGATGCGCCGGGCTACAACGGCGTCGCCGGCGGCATTTACTCCGAATGGAAGAAGCAGAACCACACCTTTGCCAGACTTGCGCTGGTGCAGGGCAGCCGCCTGGGGCTCTCCGGATCGGGAGGCCAGCTTCCCGAGAAACTGAACAGCGCTGAATTTTCGTGGGATCTGCTGCCCACGCTCGGCGTGCAGCCGGCGCTGGGGCGCAATTTCACGCAATCAGAAGACAGCCCTTCTGCCAGCGGAACCGTGCTGCTCAGCTGGCAACTGTGGAAACGCCGGTTCGGCGGCGATCCAGCCATTCTGAATCGCACCATCTATATCGACTCCGTGCCCACCACGGTGATCGGCGTGATGCCCGCCTGGTTTGAGTTTCCGGATTCCTCATCTCAGCTGTGGCAGCCCATCTACAACCAGCGGCCGGAAAAAATGATGACTTCGCTCAGCATGCACGTGCTGCGCGTCGTCGGCCGCCTCAGGCCCGGAGTCAGCGAGACCGAGGCCATTGCGGATCTGAGCCTCATCTCGCGCCGAGTTCACAACGCGAATCTCAGCGATCCGTTCATCTTCCTCGATGCGAACAGCAGGCCTCTGCTCGACCACATGGTGGGCGACGTGAAGCGGCCGCTTTACATCCTGCTCGCCGCCACCGGATGCGTTCTGCTCATCGCCTGTCTCAACGTGGCCAACCTGCTGGTGGCGCGAGCCGCCGCGCGACGGAGAGATCTTGCCATTCGCACCGCGCTCGGCGGCGGGTGGGGTCGACTCATGCGCGAACGCCTGATGGAAAGCCTCCTCCTCTCAATCTTTGGAGGAGTTCTGGGCCTCGGGTTCGCCGCAACGGCTCTGCAATGGCTCGTGCGCACGCGCGCGGACGTGAGGCGCATGGAAGGCGTTCACTTCGACGGCACAGTCGCCGCGTTTGCCATCGGGGTGATTGTCGTCTGCGCTTTGATCTCCGGCCTCATCTCTACCTTCAGCATCCGCCACAAGAATGTCCTTGGCGCCCTCCATGAGTCATCGCGCACGTTCAGCGGCGAGCGTTCCCGGAGCAGCCTGCGGCGCGCTCTCCTGTCCATCGAAGTCTGCCTGACCGTCGTTCTGCTCATCGTCGCCGGCCTGCTGCTGAAGAGCTATGAACGCCTTCGATCTTCCGACATGGGCTGCCTCACCACCAACGTGCTCACAATGCACATCGGGCTACCCGATGCCCGCTACCCAGCTGGCCCATCCCGCGAGCATTTCTTCGACACGCTGCTCACCCGCATTCGGGCGCTGCCGGGAATCGAAGCAGCGGGATTCATCGACGCCGTTCCCGGCATGGGCTACGGGAATGATGAAACCTTCAGCATCGTCGAGCATCCGCCTTTAGCACAGGGCAAGGGGCTCTTCGCGCTCAAGCGGACTGCCGATCCAGGATACTTCCAGGCGATCGGAATTCCGATGGTGCGCGGCCGTGTGTTCAGTTCCTCCCGTCGCCTGAAGGATGTCGATGAACTCGTCATCGATCAGTCGTTCGCTCAGACGTTCTTTCCCGGAGAAGAGCCCATCGGCCGACATATCCAGACGGGCACGAGGAAGTACGTCATTGTCGGCGTGGTTGGCTCAACGCGATTCGAAATCGGCGAGAATCCGCGCCCGATGTTTTACGACTCGCTGGAAGCGGGGATGCTGAGCGTCGGCACCATCGTCATCCGCTCCAGTCACGATGTGGAGCAGTTTGCGTTGCCTGTCCAGCAGATCGTGTATCAAATGGATCCGGATCTGCCCGTCTCGGACGTGCTTACCATGGACCAGCTACTGGGAAAGGCGACGCTGGGCGCCAGTTTCAACACGACATTGCTCATCGTCTTTGCCGCGCTGGCTCTGTTCCTTGCAGCGGCCGGACTCTTTGGAGTTCTCTCCTGGGTCACAGCACAGCGGAGCGGTGAAATCGGCATCCGCATCGCCCTGGGTGCGCAGCGCGACGAGGTTTTCCAGCTGATGCTGATCGATGGCGTTCGGCCTGCTGTCCTCGGCCTCGTCGCCGGGCTGGCTGCCAGCCTTGCCGCCGCGCGAATCCTGCGAGGGATGCTCTACAAAACCGCCGCCCTCGATCCCGCCGTGTTCGTTGGCGTCTCTGTTCTTCTCCTGCTGGTCGCCATCGTTGCCTGCATGCTCCCGGCCTGGCGCGCGTCACGCCTCGATCCTGCGCGAGCGCTTCGCGCGGAGTAGCGCCGGCCTTACCGCGTAATCAGGTGTGCGGAGTTATCCCTTTGTCGTGCCGCCTCATACAGCAGCACACTAGCGGCGACGGCCGCATTCAGCGATTCCACCGGCCCGGGCATGGGAATCGTCACCAGCGCGTCGGCTCGGTCGAGAATGTCCTGAGAGAGCCCCGCACCCTCATTGCCGATCAGGATCGCCGCCGGTTTACGCCAGTCGAAATCGGTGCTGGGAATCGCCTCGTGCTCGGCCGTCGCCGGGACGGCTGCCACCAGCGGAATGCCGCGGTCCTTCAGCGCACTCAGCGCTGCCGCTGTTTTCTCCGCCACGACCGGCACGCGAAAGGCTGATCCCGCCGAGGCCCGCAGAGCTTTGGCGTTCCACACGTCGACCGTTCCCGGGAGCGCGATCACTCCCGTCGCGCCGAAGGCTTCGGCCGAGCGGATCACCGTGCCGAAGTTGCCGGGATCCTGCAGCGCCGCCGCGATGACAACCAGCGGCTCTGGCCCTGTCCGCGACGCAGTCAGTGTTTCCGCGAGCGAGAAGCGCGGCCGCTCCACGAGTGCCGCAATTCCCTGCGGCGATTCCGTGTCGACGGCACTCGCAAACAGCGCGGGATTCAGGGAGACGATCGGCACCGCCGCCGGCACATCGAGCCGCGCCAGCATTCGCAGGCCTGCATCCCGCCGGTCCGGATCGGTGCGGACGAATACCGTCTGCAACCGCAAGCCGCTCCGCAGCGCCTCGGCCAGCAGGTGCTCTCCCTCGATGGCGATGATTTCCGATTCGTCTCGCGGCGACCGGGCAAAGGCCGCGCGCAGTTCCCGGACACGCGCATTTTGCCGACTCTGTACAATGCTGATGAGGCGCGAGCGATCAGAAGCCGTCGGCATGGGGGGATTCTAAACCTCCTGCCACTGGTCATGATTGCCGACGCCGAATCCTTCCAATGACTCCCTCAGCCGCGCCAGGTTTGCGCGATGAGGTGAGAGCCGGAGTTGTTGCCCGGCGGGAGAGGCTTTGCCAGCAGAGATTCTGCGGGTTCATCCGGACGAGCCCGAGCCGGACCGGATCCAATACGTCGCGGCCCGCATTCGCGCGGGCAAAGTCGTCGGGCTGCCGACCGACACCTTCTACGGCCTCGCCGTGGATCCGGTGAACCTGCGCGCAGTCGAAAGCATTTACGAGATCAAGTCGCGCCTCAAGCACAAGCCGCTCTCGCTGCTCGTCTCCAATTTGTCGCAGGCGTACTCGCTGGTGCGCGGCTGTAATTCCTGCTTCGATGTGCTGGCGGAGCGCTTCTGGCCCGGTCCTCTGACAGTCATCGTCAAAGCCAGCTCGCGCCTGCCGCTGCGCAGCACGGCGAACACGGGCAACGTCGCCCTGCGCGTTCCAGACGCCGCCATCCCGCGCGCTGTTGTCGAGGCCCTGGGCCTGCCCATCACCGCAACTTCCGCCAACCTGGCCGGCCTGCCCGAATGCACCTATGCCGGCTGCGTGCGTGACCAGGTCGGCGAGCACATCCAGCTCATCGTCGACGGTGGTCCGACCGGACGGAGCGTGCCGACTACCATCGTCGACCTTTCCGGCGAAGACGGAGAGTGGCAAATCCTGCGCGAAGGCGCCATACCCACGCACGCCGTCGCCCTGGCCCTGCAGCATCGATGATCGTTTCCGGCGACAATCTCCGCTCAGCGCGCGTGTCGGCCTTCAAACTGCTCAGGGATCATCCGCGGCGCGCGCTCTTCGGGCTCGGCGGCGTGATCGTTGCGGGCGGCATGGCCTGGGTCTTTTGGGTGAATAGCCAGATCAAGGACTACGCCCATCGCGACGAAGCCCGCCCCGCCGATGCTATAGCAGTCTTCGGCGCTGCTGAGTACGACGGCCGTCCCTCCCCCGTTCTGCGCGCGCGCCTCGACCATGCGTTGAACCTCTACGAGCGCGGAATCGCGCCGCTGATTATCACCATGGGCGGCGGCTATGAAGCCGACCAGCAGCACTCTGAAGGCGGCGTGGGCGAAGATTACCTGCTCGCCCACGGAGTTCCCGAAGCAGCCATTGTCGCCGAGACGGAGAGCGATAATACCGAGGAAAGCGCCGAGCGGCTGGCCGTCATCGCCCGCGCCAACGGCCTCAAAACTATTGTGGTGGTCAGCGACGGCACGCACCTGTTCCGCATCCACGATATCTGCGAGCGCGACGGCCTCACCGTCTACACTTCGCCGCGTCCGGCTGGCCGCCCAATTTCCTGGCAGATACGGTCGGAGCGGCTGGTGCACGAAATCCTCAGCTACACCGCCTGGAAACTGCATCTGCACTGAACGGAATCAGCGGAACTCGACGTTCACGCCTAGTTCCCGGGCCAGCTGCCCATCCCGGATCATCTCCGCTGCCTTCTGCAGGGTGACGCTGTCCGGAACGGGTTTCCAGTCGCTGTCGATCTCATCTTCCTGATCGCCGATGGTCTTAAAGAACAGGGCGTGCCCGGAAATGTGCACGTGCGTCTGCGTGATCTGCCAAATCCCGGGCGCGACCTCCTCGCGGACAATGCGGAATGTGCCGCCCGCATCGATGTGACCCAGCAGCCCCCACCCGAACTCAACCGGCCTCATGAGCCGGCCGTTCAGCGTCTTCAGCCGCATCGTGTTCTCCACCAGGGTCACCGTGCCGGACATTGCCGCCAGTACCCGCGCACTCATGCTGGGGGGTGAGAAGTTCGGATCGGGATGATAGGCCAGAGTCACCAGTCCGTCACTCCGGTTCACCACGTGCCAGACAAAGGCGTTGGGCAGCAGCTTCATCAGGTCATCGGCCTGCTGGCTGTCGTGCGCCTCGGCTTTGCGCTGGCGCGCGCGAAAGGCCGGATCATTCACCAGTTGCTGGTTATGATTGAGGTCCGCCTGGTGATCCTGCGGGGTTGGTGCATGGCCGTTGATCTGCACAAGCTCCGACAGGTTTGCCTCGTTGCACTGGATGATCAGCTTCACCGTATCGGTCGAGGGGCTCTTGTAGGCGTCCTTATACATCCAGCGGCTGTGGTCCGAGGCCTCCATGCGGAGTTCGTTATCGACCATCTTGCGGATCATGCCTCGGGCATCCTGATCCGACTGAGCACGCACGCCGCACGACAACAGGGCCAGCGCGATGAGAGGCCACCACTTCGGCCCAGGGTACCTGATCATTCTGAGGCTTTCCGCATCCGGGGTATGGAGAAACTGAGACCTGATTCTAAACGGACCCATCGAAAAGATGGCGCGTACCTCGTTCTATCATGACGATTTCCTGGTGGCGTCACCCTGTTTTCCGAATCGCAAAAGGCAGTCCAGGTTGCCCCTCCAGCATACGTCTCGGACGCTGTCGCACCCAACGAGGCAATCCCGACGCCCGGTTACAATGAAGAGGAGAGACAGACACGATGCCCCACATGGTTTTTTGCTCGCGCTACAAGCAGGAAATGGAAGGACTCGACGAGCCTCCGTTTGACAGTGACTTTGGCCACAAGGTCTACAACAACGTGTCGAAGAAGGCATGGCAGGAGTGGATCGAGCGCCAGAAGATGCTGCTGAACGAGTACCGGCTGCAGCCCTGGACGCCGCAGGCTCAGGAATTCCTGGTCGAGCAGATGGATCAGTTCTTTTTCGGCGAGGGCGCAGCGCTGCCGAAGGAATACGTCCCGCCCAGCGGCCATTAGGCCTAGACTCGTTCACGACGATCGCGATTTATCCCCGGTTCTTCTCCATCGTCGGGGACGTTGAAGTGCTTACGGGAGCCGGCGTCCGGGGGACGAGCCGGCCTCGCCGCACGAAAAACTGCTCGCCTCGCCAGGTCACCGTGTCCGACGCGTAGCTCCACGCCCACAGCCCGAGCGCGAGCAGATCCCGGGGCAGAATCAGCCACAGGTCCCGGAGTACCTGGCCGTCGCCAAGGATGCCAACCCCGACCCCCAGCGCCAGCGATACACGAAACAGCAGGGCCAGGCTGAACAGGGCAATCGAGGGCAGGCTGCCTCCGCACGCAATCACGTTCAGCGTCGCCCACCCGAGCAGGTTTGAACAGACGGACCCGAAGTACCCTGCCGGGCGCGAATCGCGGACCGTCCGCATCCAGCGCAGCTGATGATCCAGGAATTCGCGAAGCCGGTAGGCCGGAACCGACGTCTCGACCACCTCATCGCACAGCTCCACGCGATAACCCCCTCGATCCACGTGCGCCCCGAGCTGATAGTCGTCCGCGATATAGTCGACCACGGTAACCATCCCACCGATCGAGTTGAGCGCCGATCGCGAGACGGCCAGCGTCGATCCCAGCCCGAAGTGCAGTCCACGCTCCAGGTAGCGAGCCGTCAGCACCGCCGGAGCGAAATCTGTCGCCAGTCCCAGCGCCTCCAGCTTTGAACTCAGCGAGCCGTGCGCTCGCCCACGATAGAGGGCCGTCACAAGCCCCACGGGGCGGCCGTTCACATCCACAAAAGGGGCCATTACGTGCGTCAGGTAGTGGGGGCCCACGCGAATGTCGCTGTCGTTGATCACCAGATAGTCGTGCCGCGCCTGCAGAACAAGCTGTGCGACATTGCTGACCTTCCCGTTCGGCCCGAGCACCTCAGGACAGACCAGCAACCGGATGCTCCGCTCGGGAAACTCGGCCTTCAGACGCTGTACGAGTTCCGCGGCCGGATCGTCGAGGCTGGACACGCCGAACAAGATCTCGTACTCGCCCGCATATTGCTGGCGGCAGTGGCTGGCGAAGGCCTCGTACATGCCAGGATCAACACCGCGCAGCGGCTTCAGAATGCTCAGGCCCGGGGCGAATCCGGCAGGGAAGCGTCGCCGCCGCAGAAAGGCCCGCGCGCTCCAGATCGCGAGGATGTAAAAGCCGAAGCCGGCGAGCGTCAGCACTGTTGTGATGGCCGCAATGAAGGTCGGGAACATCTCCGTAAAGTGTATCCAGCCTACTCGCGCGCCCGAAGTCGTTGCTATGTCATGCATGGCGGCGGTTGACGCTTCAGAGCGTCCGCAAAGCGGCATAGGGTATTCGAGTGGACCGTGGTTTCCTGACTCGTCAGTAGACACTGATCGTTACCCAGGCAAAAGGGCTCGCCAGATGGAAAAGAACAACGTTCTCGAATTTCAGAGGCCGGCCGCTGCGCGCGACCGAAGCGAAGCCCTGCGCCGTGTGCCGCTCAGCATCATCTCCGTGGGCCGGGATCCGGAGGTCCTGCGCCGCCGCGAATGCATCCTCGCGAACCATTCAGACCTGTCCGTCCGCTCCGTGATGCCGGAGGAGGCGGAGAAGTGGGCGCGCTCTCAGGAGCCGCACCTCTGGATCTTCTGCAGCACCATCGAGCTTCCGCGGCTGGTACACCTGGCGTGCACCATTCGGCGCTATAGCCCATCCAGCCGTCTGTTGCTGATGGAGGGCTCGCGCCCGACCGGCTTTGAGATCTCGCTGTTTCACAAAGCCATTCCGCCGCTGGAAGGCCCGGACTTCCTGCTGAACACCGTCAGCCATCTCTCTGTCGCTGTCTAGTTTTGTGGCCTGGGCATCTTGCTGCGGGGCTACTCTCCCAGCATCGGTAAATCCAGCGGAGGCTGCGCCAGCCACGCCGCGTTTTTCACCCGATCCAGCGCACGTCGCAACGAGGATGCAGCGCACGGCTCGGTCGTTACCACGAACGGGAGGTTTGTCTTCTCGTATCCCGGGCGCTGGAAGAGCGCGTCAATATTGATTTTCTCCGCCGCCAGAGCTCCGGCAATCTCCGCGACAATGCCCGGCGCATCCTTCACCACAAACCGGATGTAATGCCGCAACTCAAACTCCCCTCCCAGCGGCGTCGGCTGGCTGGGCAGATCGACGGCCCGCGATCCATGGGCCAGCGAAATCAAATCCGATACCACAGCCACCGCCGTCGGATGTCCACCCGCTCCGTGGCCGGAAAACACCACATCGCCGCCGTACTGCCCGCTCACCAGCACCATGTTCTCCGTCGCGCGCGACCAGGCCAGCGGGGAGCGCAGCGGTACCAGCATCGGGCCCACGAGTGCGGAAACGCCCTGCGCTCCCACTTCCGCCTTTGAGATTTGCCGGATGGTGCAGCCCAGGTCGCGGGCATACACCAGGTCCACGGCATCCACCTGGGTGATCGAACGGCACTCCACGGACTCGACATCCAGCCCGGCGCGCAGCGCGATCCGCGCCAGGATCACCAGTTTCGCCCGCGCATCGTAGCCGTCCACGTCCTCGCTGGGATTGGCTTCCGCATATCCAAGCCGCTGCGCGTCGGCGAGCACATCGGCGAACGCGGCACCCGTTTCCATGCGGCTCAGCATGTAGTTGCACGTCCCGTTCAGGATGCCCTCGATGCGCGTGATGCGATCTCCGGCCAGGCCCTGCTGCAGTCCCGGGATGACGGGAATCCCACCCGCCACAGCCGCGCCATAGAGCAGGTGCGCGCCTTTTGAACGCGCCAGCCTGTCCAGCTCTATGCCATGCGCCGCGATCAGCTTTTTGTTGCCGGTAACGGCGGACTTGCCTGCGCCCAGCGCCCGCCGCACCCAGGTCCCGGCTGGTTCGAGCCCGCCGGCCAGCTCTACCACGACGTCGACATCCGATCGCAGGATCGTCTCAAAATCCTCGGTCCACACCACCGACGCCGGCGCCGAGTCCACCTTTTTGCGCGCGATGCCGCGATTGAAGATGTGCGAAAGCGAGAGTCCGGACGGCTGAAGATCCCACAGGATGCGGGCAACAGAACTGCCCACCGTGCCAAATCCCAGGATGGCAACTTTCATGAATACAGCCTACCGGAATCGCCTGCGGAATCAGTTGGCGAGCTTGATCTCCGCAAGCTTCCGAATCGGCGGCAAATCCGTCGGCTTTTTTACGACGAGCCGAACTCCCGTGCCCTCGCCGTAATGTGGCGAGGCGGCGATGGCCTCGGCCACCCTTTGTGGGAATCGGCTATGGCGCGCGGCTTCCATGGCGCGGTCGCCGAGCACGAACGATGCCCGAAAGCATCCATCGCAGGGAGACAGATAGACAATCGTCCGGTCCTTCTTCTTCAGCCGTAACGACCAGCCATACTTCGGCGCGTCGGACTTCCACTCTTCGGTCGTCACGTCCTTTTCGTGCTCGATCCAGTCAACAAACTGATTCCAGGCCGCGGCACTGGATCCAAGAGCTGCTTTGATTTCCTCCGGGGCAGGCTGCGAAGTCCTGCCAACAAAGGCATTGACGGTTTCCATGAAGCGCCTCCGGCGCGCAGCACCGGGGAAGGCGAACGGTCAATAGAATAGCGGGCTGCGTCGTTGGCTCTGAAGTGTAGCTCGGGTGCAGGCGGTGCGGAGCACGATTGACCCTCGAGACTTTCATGCCACCAACTGCCCGCATTGACGCCAGCCCTGCATCCCATTCATTGTTTCTGCACGGGAGGACTCAATGGAAGATCGCCGGGAATCAGCAGGTTTTGCTCAAAGGGCCTGGGCGAGGCGCTGGGTGAAAGTCGTCACCATTGTTGTCGCTTTGGTGATCGTCATTGTTTTGATCGTGCCGCTGTTCGTCAACGCTGACACCTTCCGTCCCATGCTCGAGAGCCAGATTTCCTCAGCGCTGGGCCGCAAAGCCACCCTCGGCCACCTCAGCTTCTCGCTCTGGTCCGGCAGCCTTAAGGCTGACGATATCGCGATTGCCGATGACCCGAACTTCAGCCAGACGCCGTTCTTCCAGGCCAAGTCGATGCGCATTGGCGTCGAGACCGGCGCCTTCCTCTTCCACCACCAGGTGCACATCACCGACTTCGTCGCCGACTCGCCGGAAATCCATCTCATCTCTGCGCAGAACGGCACCTGGAATTATTCGACCATCGGCCAATCCTCACCACAGAACCAGCCGCAGCAGCAGAGCAGCGCCTCGGGCATCACGATCGGCGATCTGAAAATTAAGAATGGGAGCGTCACGGTCTCGTCGAATCCGCCGCACGGCCAGCCGTTCGTTTACAGCAACGTGGATGTCGCGGTGAAGAACCTTTCCTACACGCAGAGCATGCCCTTCACCCTCACCGCCAATCTGCCCGCCAACGGTTCCGTGCATCTCGACGGCGCCGCCGGGCCGATCAACCAGCAGAACGCCGCCGACACGCCCCTGCAGGCCACGCTCAGCGTCAAAAGCTTCAATCCCGTGAAGGCCGGCGTGCTCCCGGCGAGCGAAGGCGTCTCCATGGACGCAGACGTTGACGCGCAGGTGCACTCCGACGGCCGGACCGTCACCAGCACCGGCAAGGTTCACGCGCTCCACCTGCAGCTTTCGCCGGCAGGATCGCCCGCACCCCAGCCGGTGGACATGAGCTACAACGTCTCCGACGATCTGAACACCCGCGCCGGTCAGATTCAGGACATCTCGGTGCAGGCTGGCTCCGCGACCGCCCATGCCAGGGGCACGTTCCGCATGGCAGGAGACGATGTCCAGCTCAACGTGAAACTCTCCGCGCCCAATCTCTCGGTTGATCAGCTGGAGGCGCTGCTGCCCGCGGTTGGCATTCGTCTGCCCAGCGGCTCGTCGCTCCACGGCGGAACGCTCACGGCGAACCTGGCCCTGACGGGCACGACCAAGGCGCCTGACATCGCCGGCCCGATTCAGGTCGACAACACGCGGCTCGCCGGATTCGACCTCGGCTCGAAGATTCAGGGCCTGAAGGCGCTGGGTGGAACCGGGGGCGGCACGAGCATCCAGAAGCTGAGCGCGAACGTGCACTCCACCGTGCCCTCAACGCAGCTCACGAATATTGACTGCGTGGTGCCGGCGATTGGGGAAGCCAGCGGGCAGGGAACCGTCTCTGCCGCCGGCGCGCTCGACTTCCACCTCACGGCGAAACTCAACAGCAACTCCACCGTCGGCGGCCTCGCCAGTACAGCGACGAATGCTCTGGGTGGTGTAGCCGGCAACTTCCTGCACTCGACGGCGACGAATGGCGTGCCGCTCACTGTGACTGGAACGACCTCGAACCCGGTCATACGCGCGGACGTGGGCGGCATGGTGAAGAGCCAAACCGGCGGCCTGTTCGGCAAAAGCAGCAGCGGACAGCAGAAGACCACTCCCGGCGGCCTGCTGGGCGGTCTCCTCGGCAAGAAACCACAGTAGCGGCGCATCCAGCGCAGCAGGAGGGTGGCCGGAAACCACCGGGCCTCAGCCCGCGGACAAAACTTGCCCAGAAGAAGCAAGGTTCAGCTTCTCGGCTTCTATCTAGTGCTCCGCGCTCTGAGCTGTTATTTCCGGGCCCAAATATAGGCTCGCCGACTCGGATGCTCTACGTCCGGGTACGGATCGCGCTCGATCGTCTCCTCGACGCGTAGCCCCGCCGCCTCGAGCAGCCGCCGGATCATGGTCGGCGCAAAGAAGAAGAAATCCAGATCCGTAGCGCAGCCCCACATTTCCGTTACGTGCCTCGCCTCGTCCCCCACGTGAAGCGCGAGCAGCAGCACTCCATCCGGCTGCAGCACACGCCGCATTTCGGCGAAGACCTGGGGCAGCGCCGGCTCCGGCAGATTCACAATGGCATAGAACGCCGCGATCCCTGCGAGCGAGTTGTCTTCCAGCGGCAATGCCAGCAAGTTTCCCTCGACAAACCGCATTTCGGGATGCAGCGCCCGCGCCTGCTCCAGCATGCCCGGCGAGAGATCCAGGCCGAATATGTCTGCGCCGGCATCGCGCAAATACCGCGCCACGTGCCCTGGACCACAGCCCACGTCGCAAACCGCGCCGCGGCCGGCAGTGCTTGCGGCCAGACGGTCCAGCAGTTCCCGGTCCAGCGGCTTGTGCCGCAACTCGTCAGCCAGCCGCCGCGCGTATTCCGCGGCAATCCGGTCGTAGTTCTCGCGGATCGAGCGGCTTCGCTTCTCCTCAGAGCACATACGCAACAGGTTGCATAACTTCGGCTGATTGCGCAATTTGGCATTGCAGGAACAACCCCACCGCAGGCCGGGAGTTCCTATCCATTGGATCAGGTGCGGCATGCGATTGCTTGCCAGGGGCACCTCCGGAAGACCGTTCCCGGTATTTCCGTCCCGCGCATTTGATGCCCGGGACGTTCATTCCACGAAGAGGAAGGAGCAAGACCATGAAGCGATCGATCGCTGTATTTGCCATCGGGGCGCTGGCAGCTGCCGTATCCATACCCGCCCTTGCGCAGGACAAGGATACGACCCGTGCTGACAATGAACTGAGCGCTGCCACCGAGGTCATCACCCAACTCACAGGGCCCGAGTCGCGCGCCGGCATTCCCGACGATGTTCTCGGCCGCGCGAAGTGCGTTGCTGTCATTCCCAAGATGATCAAGGCCGGATTTGTCGTCGGCGGTCAGCATGGCGCCGGCGTGGCGACCTGCAAACTGGCCAGCGGCCGCTGGAGCCCTCCGGCTCCCTTTGACCTCAGCGGCGCTACCTTTGGCGCGCAGATCGGCGGCGAAGAGCAGGGCTACGTGCTGATGGTCATGAACCACAATGGCATGCAGGCGCTCATGTCCGGGCACTTCAAAGTGGGCGCCGGCGTGGATGCTGCTGCCGGTCCGGTAGGACGCGAAGGCTCGGCTTCAGCCGGAGTCAGCGCCGCCATCCTGAGCTACGCGCGCGCCAAGGGCGCTTACATCGGGGCGACTCTGAACGGCGCTGAGCTGAACCAGGACCACGGCGAAACGAAGGCACTGTACGGCCACGAAGTTGCGTTCTCCGACATCCTGAACGGCCAGGCAGAGATGCCGTCCGATAGCTCGGCTCACGAGTTCGTTCACACCATCGCCAGCGCAACCGACCGCGCCAGCGCCGAGGGATCCCGCGAAGCGCACTAACCACAAATAGTCTCTACCCAGGAGGCAGGCTCAGCCTGCCTCTTATCTTTTGGGCGCGCCCGGCGAATGAATCGTCCACACCAAACCCACCACAACCCGTCCATAGAAATTGGGCAAGCCGTGAACGGGATTGGGGTACACCGGGGCGGGTGAAGGAATACTGGCCAGTGCGGCGTGCAGATTCATATACAGGAAATCCCCTTTGAGCCGGAGCGCCAGGCGCCGTCGGAGCGGTGTATCTAGCCCGCCGCCCAGTACGCACAGCAGGGAAGTGGTCTGCCCTGCCTCGCCGTTCTGCATCCAGTTGCGGTTGGCATTCACCGCTCCCAGCATGGCATCGGCGAAGACTGCCTCCTTTCGAAGCGGAACTTCGTATTCGCCGCCGCCCAGCAGAAACAGCAGGTGCTCCTGCGCATTCAGGTTCGTTCCCCGGTAATCCGCCGCTTCGGCTCTCAGGTCCAGCCGGTGCCAGGGGAGCATGCCCAGACTCGCCGCAAACCCACTCAGCGGCTGGCGCGAGCCGCGAACGCCATTGGGACTGTTCGAGAGAAGACTGTAGCCGCCCGAAGCCTTGTAGAAGAAAGGCTGCTGCTGCTGAGCGTCGCTCAAAGATGTCCAGCAGCAAACCAATAATGCGAATTGCAGGAGGCGGGGCACAACACCGTGCATGGGGCGAAAAAATATCCTACGCCGCCCGACCTATCGTCGGGAACACCGGCTTGCACATTGCCCTGCGGCTAGAAGCACCACACCAGTCCCACGCCCGCGCGCGCATAGAAATTGGGCAGTCCATGGACCAGGTTGGGATAGGCGAGAGTCGCCTGCGGCGCCAGAGCCGGATGCAGATTCAGGTAGAGGAAATCGCCCTTAACGCGGATGGCAAGGTTGTGGCGGATTGGCGTATCCACCCCGCCGCCAAGGATGCCCAGGAATGATGCCGTCTGACCGTCCTCACCGTTTTGCATCCAGTTCTTATTGATGGCCACGTTGCCCATCAGGCCTTCGGCGAATCCAACCTCCCGGCCGATACGGTGATCGTATTCGCCGCCGCCCGTCAGGAACAGCAGGTCCTGCTTCGCGTTCAGGTTGGTCCCGCGATAATCCGCAGTCGCGATCTTGAAGCGGAGGCCGTGCCATCGCAGCATGCCCAGGTCGATATCAAATCCGTTCAGGGGGTGCCGCGCGCCTTTGACGCCGTTTGGACTGTTAGAAAGAAAGCTGTACCCCCCGGACAGCTGGTACAGCGACTGCCATTGATTTTCCTGAGCCTGCAGCCCAGGGCCGACCAAAGAAAGGAAAAGGGCGCTCCAAAGAAGTCGGGGAAGGAGAACACGCATCGTGCGTTCCATCCTAAATTGCTTCCCCTGCGCCGGGGAATGCCTCAGCGCCGCTCGCCGGTTCTGCTCTCTGAGCCGGTTTCCGAGCTTTGTGCTCTGATCTCTGACGCCTGTTGTGCGATGGGCAGTCGCACTTCAGCCATGCACCCTAACCGCCCGGCGCGATTGCGCAGCGTGATGGTCCCTCCGTGCGCTTCGACGATTTGCCGCGCCAGAGCCAGACCCACTCCTGAGCCCGATTTCTTTGTCGTGTACAGCGGCACAAACAGGTTGTCC
>DATGJK010000450.1:0-2945 GCA_035295245.1 Acidobacteriaceae bacterium | reverse complement strand
CCCATGCTCGATCCGGTCGCCGGTGGCCTGATCGTCGATTACCTCCACTGGCGCGTCATCTTCTTCCTCAACATCCCCATCGGCCTCCTTGGCCTGGTCCTGGTCTACCTCCGCCTGCCCGATTATCGCGAGCAGGATACTCCGCCTCTCGACCTGTTAGGCCTCATCCTGTTCGGCTCCGGAGTCGCCCTGCTCTCCTGGGTCCTCGAAGTCTTCGGCGATAACACCCTCAGCATCCGCGAAATCTTCAGCCTGTTCGCGATCTCCTTCGCCCTTCTTGGCGGCTACTGGCTCCATGCGAAGGACACGCGCTTCCCTCTGCTGCGGCTGGCGCTTTTCCGGCTCCGCACCTTCCGCGCAGCCGTGGGAGGGGGCTTCATCACCCGTCTCGGCATCGGCGGCGTGCCCTTTCTGCTGCCGCTGCTCTATCAGATCGGCCTGGGTTATACCCCCGTCCAGTCAGGACTCCTGATCATGCCGCAGGCGATTGCCGCCATGGCGATGAACGTCTTCATGACCCGGCTGCTGAACCGCTTTGGCTACCGATCGATCCTGATCTCCAACACGGTCATCATTGGTGTGCTGCTCGTGCTCTTCGCCACTATTGGACCGCGCACGCCGCTCTGGTATATCGTGCTGCTCGCCTTCCTCTACGGAGCTTTCAGCACTCTGCAGTACACCAGCATGAACACGCTGGTGTATGCGGATGTCGTTGAAGAAGACACCAGCGCGGCCAGCACCATTTTTGCCACCATGCAGCAGATGGCCCTCAGCTTCGGCGTAGCCATCGCCGGTCTCGCGACCGCCTTCTTCCTTCCCGAGCACGTCTGGTCGGTTCCGGTGGTGTTCATCCACGGAATTCATAAGGCCTTTATCGCTCTCGGCGTCCTGACCGTCGTGTCTACCGTGGTCTTCCGCAGTTTGCGGCGGCGTGACGGACTCTCGATCAGCCGGCAGAAACTGGTTCATGCCGGATAAGATCTACGCCTGAGGGGTCGCCTGCCTCGGCCCGAGGCGTACGGGCCGCTCCATTTGTATGAAGCGGCTCGCCGCGATCATCCGTGCCGCAGGCAGGCCTGAACTGCCTTGTTGAAGAAAGCCGTATGCTCCGGTTTCGGCTTGATCGCCCTCAGCTGGGCGGCCGTTTCGTCATCCGGCCAATGGCTCTCGTCGTCATTCAGCCGCCGGTAGCCCTCGAGAATTTCCGGATTGCCGAGCGTGAACTCGTCGCCCAGGCGAATCCAGCGTGCGACCAGTGCCCGCCCTTCGGCGCTGTCCGGCGAGATCCCGCGATCGATCGCGCTTTGCACGTCTCCTAGCAATGCACGCCATCGCTCGCCGGCATCTGCCTTCTGTTCAACGGTCATCGCGGCTCGCTGCTCCCGAAGCGCCTGATAGGCCTCCGGACTGTAGTACTTCGCTCTCCAGTCTGTCGATTCCTGCATATGGATCTCCTTCAGGATGGTTTGGTAGAGGAACCACTCGGGTTCCGCAGGGTCCTGTGCGCGGTGTTGTGCATGTTCGATGGTGCGCAGGACACGATCCAGGCCCGCGCGCCGCGCAGCGAGGGCCGCCCGCTGCCGCGCCAGGGTGACGGGCAGCCGTTCTGCGCCGCCTCCATCCGGGGTTTTCAGCAGCGCGGCAATCTCATGCAGCGAAAGCCCCAGATAGCGCAGCACGAGAATCCGTTCCAGCCGGCCGAGGTCGTCATGGCAGTAAAGCCGATAACCTCGTTCCGACCGATGCGCGGGCGACAGCAGCTTCAGCCGGTCGTAATGATGCAAGGCCCGGACTGTAACGCCGCCAAGTTTTGCGAACTCCTGGATGCGGAAGGTGCTCATGGGTCTCACCAGGGACATGATTCAGCCTGACGCAAGGGCAGGGTCAAGTGCTTTCTAAGTCTCCTTAAGAATGTCACCCGGTACGCAGGTAATCTGGCCAATGAATTGTCAGTGCCGTTAACCAGCAATGCACCGACTGATTCGCCTCCGAAGCGTGGGATTGCCTACACTGTGAGCAGCATGCGCCGTATCTCTTTTCTGCTCTGCGCTGTTTGTCTCTACCTGCAGCCCGTGGGCTGCTTTCACCGGCGAGCCGACGTTGCCGGCCACAAAGTGATCAGCGATCCCGGGCCGACATTCAAGGTGCAGGATATGCCCGCGGACGCGAATGTGATCATCTACGGGGACACGCGCTTCACCCATCCCGCGGACGAGCTGGACGCCAATCCGCGCGCCAGGATCGCGCTCGTCGGGCAGATCGCGGCGGAAAAGCCGGACGCTCTGGTGCTGACGGGAGATGTGCCCTTTCGCGGAAAGGAGATGTACGACTACCACGAATTCGAGGCAGAAACGGCGGTGTGGAGGACGGAGAAGCTGCGCGTTTATCCGGTGCTGGGAAACCATGAGTTGTCGGGCACCGGGGAGGCGGATCCGCTGAAGAACTGGTGGGCGACGTTTCCGGAACTGAAGGATCGGCGGTGGTACTCGGTGGCGCTGGGACCGCGCATGTATCTGCTGGCGCTGGACAGCAACTCGGACCTGCTGCCGGGCAGCGACCAGCGCAAATGGATCGAAGACCAGATTCAGCATCTGCCGGGCACGGTGGACTTCCTGTTCATCGCGCTGCACCATCCGCCGCTGGCGGATATCCAGGGCCGCTTCCACGCGGACCACAATCCGCGGCCGAACGAGATTGCTCTGCGGGAGTATCTGGACTCGATTGCGCCGGGGATGCATGCTCGCATTGTTGTTGACGCCGGGCATATCCATAACTACGAGCGGTTTGAGCAGGACGGGATCGTTTACCTGGTTTCAGGCGGCGGCGGGGCGCATCCGTATGAGGTGGAGCGAACGCCGAGCGATCTGTGGCAAAGCCACGACTTCCCCAACTTTCACTACGTCGCATTTCGCCTGGATGGGGCGAACCTGCGCGCGACGATGTAC
>DATGJK010000449.1:0-4977 GCA_035295245.1 Acidobacteriaceae bacterium | reverse complement strand
TGCTGGCCTTCCTACCGCCCGATTCCGCCGCTGAAATCATCTCCCGCATCCGCTTCGTGCGCTTCACGCCGCGCACCCTCTGCACGCCGGAAGCTCTGCAGCGCTCCCTGGACCGTGTGCGCCGCCGCGGTTATGCCATCGACGATGAAGAGGTGGAGTGCGGTGTCCGCTGCATCGGCGCTCCCATTCTGAACGAGAGCGGATATCCGATTGCAGCCGTCAGCGTTTCCGGGCCATCCTCGCGTATCACGCAGCAAAGCGTGCCCGGCATCGCGGAACATCTGCTCCGCTGCTGCCACGAAATTTCCGCGTCCCTGGGAACTCGCGAGCGCCGGCGCACCGCGACCCATTCGCCGTTCTTAAAGCATTACGGCGCCTGAGTGGCAGGACTCGGCGATCAGGGCTCGTGAATCTTTACCACGACCGAGCTGTAGATCGTCCCCACCGGAATCAGCAGCTGGTGCGGGGTGCCCGCGTGTACCGTCACCATATCGCCCGGATTCAGCGTCTGCTCCTGACCGCCGACAATCTTCGATCCGTGCGTCTCGCCGTCCGCATTGGTTTTCGCGTCGGGCACGGTGCCGCCGGTGATCAGCGTCGCCGATCCCTGCTCCACCAGCATCACGTCGTCCCAGTGCGCGTGAATTTCCGCCCCGCCGCTTACCGACCGCACCGAAAGCTGCACCTTGTAGCTGCCATAATCCGCCAGCGTCGCCCCGCTGCTGCCTTTTGCCGTCGCCTCAGCGATCAGCGACTCGATCCGTGCCTTCACATCTTTCTGCAGGAAGACGGGCTGTTGCGCTCTTGGCTCTTGTGCAGCGGGTTGCAGCATGACCGCCGCGCCCGCTGTCGGTACCGCATGGCTCTGCGCGACCAGAGGAACGGCCATTGTGACCGCGACTGCTACCAATAGCTTTCTCATTCCACGCCCTCCACTAACGCAGGTTCGTGACCGGCGCCGGATCCATATCGGCATAGTCCTGATTCTCGCCGCCCATCCCCCAGCAGAAGCTGTACGCCTGTGTGCCCATGCCGGCGTGAATCGACCAGCCTGGAGATACCACGATATCGCGATCTTTCATCACCAGGTGCCGCGTTTCGTCCGGCGGGCCCATTAGGTGGAAGACACGCGCATCCTCCGGCACGTTGAAGTACATGTAAATCTCCGAGCGCCGCATATGCGTGTGCGGCGGCATGGTGTTCCACGCGCTGCCCGTGTGCAGATGCGTCACGCCCATCACCAGCTGACAGCTTCGCGCGCCTTCCAGGTGCACATACTTGCAGATCGTTCGCAGATTGCAGGTTTCCTGGCTGCCGATCGTCGTCGGATTCGCTTCTTCCTTCCGCACCAGCGCCACCGGAAACTCACGGTGCGCCGGGTAGCTGAGCAGGTAGAAAACAGCGGGCCGATCCTTCGCCTTAGACTCGAACTGCACGTCGCGATTGCCGCGCCCGATGTACATCAGGTCCAGATTCCGCAGCTCGCAGCGCTGTCCGCCGACGCGCACAAATCCCTCTCCGCCGATGTTCAGCACGCCGAGTTCCCGCCGCTCAGTAAAGTAGTCCGCGCGCAGTTCCGGATAGGTCGGCAAGTCCAGCGGCTTGTCCGACGGAGCCGCCATGCCCACTACGGACCGGTCCAGATCGACATAGGCCAGCCGAAGCGCGCCGGGCTCGCATAAATTGCCGAGCAGGAACGTCGAGCGCAGTTCCTCCGTGGTCATCCGCGGATACCGCACAGGATCCGCCATCAGCACCGTTTTCATCCATTCACTCCTGGTTCCATGTAGCGGCACGAATCTCCTGTCTACCATATGGATGCCAGGCGGCGTTACCGCCCGTGCTTGATCGCGTCCCAGAACGCGGGACAGCGCGCAAACTTCAGGAACGCTGATTCACAATCGGCAGAGAAACCGGCTCCGGCGCCGGATGAAAATGCGAGTGGATCGCCTCGGCTGTCCTGGGCGGCACCACCGCCGCCAGCGCCTCAAGACTCGCCCCCGCAACACTGCGTTGACTCCCAAAATGTTCCAGCAGCCGCTGTCGCGTCCGCGCTCCCACGCCAGGAATCGACAATAGCTCCGAATCCCGGTCGCGCATCTCGCGCCGCTTGCGATGGTACGTAATGGCGAAGCGATGCGACTCGTCGCGAATCTGCTGGATCAGGTGCAGCACCGGCGACCTGCGATCCAGCACCACCGGCTCGTCTTCCTGTCCGTACAGGTAAACAATCTCCTCGCGCTTGGCGATCGAAGCCAGCGGCTGCGTTGTTAGCCCCAACTCCTCCAGCGCCGCTGCTGCCGCATGCAGTTGTCCCAGCCCGCCGTCGATCAGGATCAGGCTCGGCATCTCCTGCTTTTCCTCGACCATGCGCTTATACCGCCGCGCAACAACCTCGCGCATGGCGGCAAAATCGTCCACGCCTTCGACGGTCCTGATCTTGAATTTCCGGTAGGCCGACTTCTTCATCTCGCCGTCTTCCCACACCACCATCGACGCCACTGTCTCCGCGCCCTGGATGTGCGAAATGTCGAAGCATTCAATCCGCTTCGGTGGATGCTCCAGCATGAGCGCATCCTGCAAGGCGCTCTGCACCGCTTTCCGACTCGGCTGCAGAACCCTGAACCGCTGATCGTAGCTCTGCCTGGCGTTCTGCCCCGCCAGATCCACCAGCGACCGCTTTTCGCCCCGCTGCGGAACTGCAATTTCAACCCTGTGCTTCGTCTGCTCCGCCAGCAACCCCGCCAGCGCCTCCCGGTCGCTGAAATCAACCGGCACAAACACGCTTCTTGGAACGTACTGCTGATCGATATAAAGCTGCTTCAGCAGCGCAGAGAAAAACGCTCCCGGTTCAAACGTCGCTTCCGCGCTTTCGCCCGCGTGTTCCGCCTCTTCGCCCTCGCCCGGATCGGCGACCACAAACTCCGGCAGATCCTCCCAGAAGAACTCCCTCCGGTCTACGACCTTTCCGCCTCGCAGGTGAAAAAGATTCACCGCAATCATCCCGTTCTCGAAGTGGAATCCGAAAACGTCCGCATCGTCGTCTTCCGCCGACGCGATCCGCTGTTTCTCCTGCAGCTGATCCACTGTGATCAGCAAATCCCGATACTTCGCCGCCAGCTCAAACTGCTCCGCTGCTGCCGCCGCCGCCATCCGTTCGTGCAGCGACTTATTCAGCTCCGAGCTGCGCCCCTCGAGGAACAGCTGCGTGTCTCGCACGGCCTCCGCATACGCCTCCGGCGTCGTCAGACCCTTCACGCATGGCCCGAGGCAACGATGGATGTAGTACTGCAGACACGGCCGCAAATGATCCCGCGACAAATCCACCTTGCAACTGGGCAGCAAAAAGCTGCGATGGATCAGTTCCACCACCCGGTACGCCAGATTGCCAGGGAAATACGGCCCATAATACGCGCTGCCGTCGCGGCGCAGCCGCCGCGTCACAAACACCTTGGGATACCGGTCTGCCAGCGTCAGCTTCACATACGGATACGTCTTGTCGTCCCGCAGCAGGATATTGAACCGCGGCTTGCGCTGCTTGATGAGGTTGTTCTCGAGCGCCAGCGCCTCATGCTCGTTGTCGACCAGGATAGTGTCAACATCCACGGCTTCGCGCATCAGCGAGCCGGTCTTGGCGTTGGCCTGGGAGGCCTCCAGCAAATACGACCGCACCCGCGACCGCAGGTTCTTAGCTTTGCCGACGTAGATCACCTCGCCGTCGGCATTCTTGTACAGATACACGCCGGGCCGCGTCGGCAACGTGCGTATCTTCTCGTGTAAATCCATGCGGCCCTATTTCTATTTTACGGCCCGGCAACTCCCGCCTATACTGGCTGCCATCGGAGCCAACCTATGCTGGGGGATCAGAAACTTGTCGCCTTTGTGCCTGTCCGCAACGCCGACACCGCCCGCGCTTTTTACCGCGACAAACTCGGCCTTCATCTGCTCTATGAAGATGGATTCGCGCTTGCCTTCGAAGTCGCCGGGATCATGCTGCGCGCCACGCTCATTCGCGATTTCCAGCCGCAGAAGTTCACCGTCCTCGGTTGGCAGGTGCCCAACGCCGACGCCTTCGCCCGCCAGATGATCGCCGCCGGCATTCAGATGGAGCGCTATCCCGGACTGCAGCAGGATGAGCTTGGTGTCTGGACCGCTCCCGGCGGCGCAAAAATCGCCTGGTTCCTCGACCCGGACGGCAATATCCTCTCCATCAGCCAGCACCCGTAGACCCACAGGTGCCGTACCGGCCTGCGGTCTGTGTCAAAAGATGCAAACCGGTCAGCGGAGCTAATCTGGGGAGTGATGCGCGCCGCCGTCCTCCACAAGCCCGCTCCCATCGCCACGCGCCTGCTCGCAATCGAGCAACTGCCCATTCCCGAGCCCGGCCCGGGCGAAGTTCTGCTCAAAATCGAGGCCTGCGGAGTCTGCCGCACCGATCTGCACATCACCGCCGGAGAACTCCCCCCGCTGCACCCCGCTAATACGCCAGGGCACCAGATTGTCGGCCGCGTGCAGCGGCTGGGGCAGGGAATTGCCGATCCCCAGAATGCAATCCGGATCGGCGCACGTTTTGGCGTCTCCTGGCTGGGCGGTGTCGACGGCACTTGCCTCCTCTGCCAGAAGGGCCGCGAAAATCTCTGCGACCACCCCACCTTCACCGGCTATTCCGTCAACGGCGGATACGCCGAGTACGCCGTCGCTCGCGCCGACTTTCTCATCCCGCTACCCGACGCGCCGCAACCGGCCGACCTCGCTCCGCTGCTCTGTGCCGGCATCATCGGATTCCGCAGCCTGCGCGTCGCAGAAGTCCATCCCGGCGATCGCGTCGGACTCTTCGGCTTCGGAGCCTCCGCACACCTCGCCATCGAGGTCCTCAAACACTGGAATTGCGAAGTCTACGTCTCGACCCGCGGCGCTTCGCATCAGCAACTCGCCCATACGCTCGGCGCAGTCTGGGTCGGGGACGCCACAGCGCGG
>DATGJK010000448.1:0-45511 GCA_035295245.1 Acidobacteriaceae bacterium | reverse complement strand
GTGTTCGCCGCAGATGCCCACTTCGAGGTGCTGGCGCGCGCTGCGGCCCTTGTTGGTGGCCATCTTGATCAGCGTGCCCACGCCCTCCTGATCGAGAACGGCGAACGGATCCTGTTTGAAGATGCCCTGCTTCAGGTACGCCGGCAGGAACTTGTTGACGTCATCGCGCGAGATGCCGTAGGTGGTCTGCGTCAGGTCGTTCGTCCCGAAGCTAAAGAACTCGGCTTCGGCGGCGATCTTGTCGGCTACCAGGCAGGCCCGCGGCAGCTCCATCATGGTTCCCACCTTGTACTCGACCACGAGTCCCTTCTTGATGAAGACGTCGTGGGCGACCTGGTGAATGATGGCCGCCTGCGCCTTAAACTCCTCAGGGCCGGTGGTCAGCGGGATCATGATTTCCAGATGCGGGTCCTGGCCGCTCTTCTTCACCGCGGCTGCGGCTTCGAAGATGGCGTGCGCCTGCATCTCGGTGATCTCCGGATAGGTGATGCCGAGACGGCAGCCGCGCAGCGCGAGCATCGGATTCAGTTCGTGCAGCTCCTCGACCCGCTCCAGGATCGCGCGCAGCTGTTTCAGCTTCGGCGACCTGGGCTTGGTCAGCTCCAGCTTCGTAATCTGCAGCAGCAGCTCTTCCCGCTTGGGCAGGAATTCGTGCAGCGGCGGATCGAGCAGCCGGATCACCACAGGGTACGAGCCCATCACCTTCAGCAGGCCGGTGAAGTCGGCGCGCTGCATGGGCAGCAGCTGCGCCAGCGCTGCGCGGCGCTCCGGCTCCGTCTTCGCCAGGATCATGGCCTGCATGTGCGGCAGGCGATCTTCGGCAAAGAACATGTGCTCGGTGCGGCACAGCCCGATGCCCTGCGCCCCGAACAGCTGCGCCTGTTTCGCATCGCGCGGGATGTCGGCATTCGCCAGCACCCGCAGTTTGCGCCGCGCATCCACCCAGCCCATGAACTGCACCAGGTCCGGGTGGTCCGGGTTCACCGGGATCGTATCGAGCTTGCCCGTGATCACGCGGCCGGTGGTGCCGTCCAGCGAGATCCAGTCCCCTTCCTGCAGGGTCTTGCCCTGCACCCGCATCTGCTTCTTCTTCTCGTCGATGGAGACGTCGCCCGCGCCGGCCACGCAGCACTTGCCCATGCCGCGCGTTACCAGAGCCGCGTGCGAGGTCATGCCGCCGCGCGAGGTCAGGATGCCCGCGGCCACGTTCATGCCGGCAATGTCTTCCGGCGACGTTTCGCTGCGGACGAGGATGATCGACTTGTAGGTGCCCTTCTCGTGATACTTCACCGCATCGGCCGCGGTGAAGACGATCTGGCCAACCGCCGCGCCGGGCGACGCCGGCAGACCGGTAGCGAGCACTTCGATCGTGCCCTTCTCATCGAGACGCGGAACCAGGAAATCGAAGATCTGGTTCGGTTCGACGCGGAGAACGGCTTCGTCGATCGTGATCAGCCCTTCGCGCACCATGTCGATGGCGATGCGGACCGCAGCCAGCCCGGTGCGCTTCGCGTTGCGCGTCTGCAGCATGTACAGGCGCCCATCCTGGATGGTGAACTCGAAGTCCTGCATGTCGCGGTAGTGCTTTTCGAGGCGCGAAGTCAGGTCGCGGAGCTGGTCGTAGACATGCGGCATCAGCTTCTTCAGGCCGCTGATCTCCACCGGCGTACGAATGCCGGCCACCACGTCCTCGCCCTGAGCATTCATCAGGAACTCGCCGTAGAACTCCTTCTCGCCGTTGGCCGGATTGCGCGTGAAGCCCACGCCGGTACCGCTCGAATCGTTCAGGTTGCCGAAGACCATGGCCTGTACGTTCACCGCGGTGCCGAGCCAGTCGTCGATGTGGTTCAGACGGCGGTAGGTGCGGGCGCGCTCGTTGTTCCAGCTGCGGAACACGGCATCCCTCGCCATCACCAGTTGCCGGTAGGGATCCTGCGGAAACTCCGCGCCGGTCTGCCGCAGCACCAGCTTTTTGTAACCGGCGATGATCTCTTTCAGCGCCTCGGGCGTCAGCGCGGTGTCCTGGGTCACGCCATAGCGCTTCTTGGTCTCGTCGAAGATGTGCTCGAAGCTGGCTTTTGGGATATCGAGAACGACATCGCCGAACATCTGTATCAGCCGCCGATACGAATCATAAGCAAAGCGGGGATTGCTGGTCTTTTTGGCAAGCGCTTCAACAGAGGCGTCGTTCAGGCCCAGGTTGAGGATGGTATCCATCATGCCCGGCATGGAGAACTTCGCGCCGGAGCGGACGCTGACCAGCAGCGGGTTGACACCCGTGCCCAGCCGCTGCCCCTGCAGCTTCTCGAGACGCTCGAGCGCCAGGTCGGCCTGTTCGGTGACCTGCGGTGACAACTCACCGCGCATGTATTCGCGGCAGGCCTCGGTCTGAATGGTGAATCCCGGAGGCACGGGCAACCCGGCGTTGGTCATCTCGGCAAGGCCTGCGCCTTTACCGCCGAGCACGTCGCGCATTTTGCCGTTGCCTTCAGCGACTCCTGCGCCAAAGAAGAAGACGTATTGACTGGTTTCGGATTTTTTCGCTTTGGCCTGCTGCTGCAGGTTGACTGGCGTGGTGGTCATTGCTGTGAATCTCCGTTCTGCCGCAAACGGCGAGGGCTAAAAAGTTGTCGCGGTTTGGCGGCCTGCGTATCAGCGGCGGGAACAGGGCGCGGTGGCCATCCGCAATCTGAAGTCGGAGAGAATTTTTAGCCTGCGGGTGGAGACCTGTATGTGCCCGCCGTCACAGGAACTGCGGGGGGAGCTTGTGACGTGGATCACACAGGCTGAACACAGATGGAATCAGCAGTTTGCGAGCGTTTAGGCAGAGCGTGCGGGTCTGGGTGCACCGCAAGTGCAGCGTTCAGCTCAGCCCCTGTTCGCGGACGAGCTGGGCGATGCGCTCGGCAATCGCATCGCGGATGAGGCGCACTGCGGCCAGATCCTGACCGGCGGGATCGGGCAGCGGCCAATCGTCCCGGCGGACACCGGGCACGACCGGACACTGCTCGCCACAGCCCATGGTGATCAGTGTGTCCGCCTGCGCGGCGAGATCTTCGGTGAGCTTCTGCGGGCGCGCCTGCGAGAGATCGATGCCGATCTCGCGCATCGCCTCGACCACTACCGGATGCACGCGCTCGGCGGGCTGCGTGCCCGCCGCGACGCCGCGGGCGCGCGCAGGATCGGCCACGCGATTGAAGAGCGCCGCCGCCATCTGCGAGCGGCCGGCCGAGTGTACGCAGGCGAAGACGAAGAGTCGCATGGGTCGTAATCGTTATTCGTTCTCAGGGATCTGTGATCAGTTATCCGTGGTCGGTGAACAGTGATAACGGAGGCTTCTTCAGGAGCAACAAGCTGGCCCGCAGCAGGAGCGCGCCCCGGGCTTGCGCGCGGAAATTTTCACGCTCGCCGCCGCGCTGTTCAGATCGTACTCGGTGAGCAGCGCCTTCAGATCCTCATGCACGCTTGTGTCCGCGGTCCCGCTTGCGGAACAGCACGAGTACGCGCCGCTGGCGGGCGTCTGCATGGCTGGGGAGCAGCAGCCCGCCTGGTTTTCGACCTTCTCCCACGCGTGCAGATCGGAGCCGCTGTCGGCAATCTCAATCGCCGTGAAGCCCGCTCGCGCCAGGCCGTTCCGGTACGCCTCCATCGGGATCGCACCCGCGATGCATCCGACGTAGGCCGCGAGGCTCGAAGCCACAGCCTCCGGCAATTCACGCTTCAGAGCAATGTCGCTCACCGCCAGCCGCCCGCCAGGTTTGAGGACTCGGAAGATCTCGCGGAAGACGGCGTCCTTGTCGGGCGCAAGGTTCAGGACGCAGTTGCTGATCACGCAGTCGGCCGAGGCATCCGGCAGCGGCAGGCGGTCGATGGTAGCCAGGTGGAACTCCGTATTCGTGTAGCCGCCGTTCGAGGCGTTGGCGCGCGCCCGGTCGATCATCTCCGGAGTCATGTCGATGCCGATCGCCCGACCCGCCGGGCCAACTTTCTGCGCGACGAGAAAAACGTCCAGCCCGCCTCCGCAACCCAGATCGACGACTACTTCGCCGGGTTTGAGTTCCGCCAGCGCGGTTGGATTGCCGCAGGACAGGCCGAGATTCGCAGGCGCCGGAATCGACGCCAGTTCGTCTGAGCTGTAGCCGAAAGCCTCAGCCACCGCGTGCACGCCGGCATGATCGCTGGAAAGCGTGCTGCGGGCCGCGGCCGCGTATTTGCTCTGCACTGCGCTGAGAATCTCGTCGCTCATCCGTTCCTCTCCCCGCTACATATTCTGCTATGCAGATATATGCTTGACGAACATATTTGTCAATGCGAATCTGTCGTCATGGCCAAACCTCGCTCCTTCGATCTGGCGCGATTCTTCCAGGCTCTGGGCGATCCGACGCGCATGCGCCTGCTCAACCTGATGGGCGAACGGGAGATATGCGTCTGCTACTTCGTCGAGATTCTCGGTGAGCCGCAGCCCAAGATCTCGCGGCACCTCGCCTATCTGCGCCGCGCCGGCATTGTGACGGCCCGCCGGGAGGGCAAGTGGATGCACTACCGCATCGCGGCGCCGGAGCATGCCGGGGCAGCGCGCCTTCTGCGCCAGACGCTGGCCACCCTCGCTCAGGAGAAACAGCTGCAGGCCGACCGCGCGCGACTGGACCGGGCCTGTTGCCAGCCCGGCCGGCTGGTCACGCTGGCCGCAGCGCCGCTGCCCGCCCGCGCCTGAGCACACCTGCGCAGCCGGCAGGAGGCGTACGCGTTCAGCGTCTGCACCGAGCCAGTGGAATCAGGTACCCTGCGAAATATCTGGCAATTCCCGTGCCGAACGCTCCGCGATCGGTGACAGCCTCACCTGGATGCGGGAAATCTGCTGAATCGTGGGCAGGAGTGGAATTGGTCGGGCTTTGAGAGCGGATTTGGGGGAGCCACGTCCAACCGAACGCGTTATTTCCTCATCCGTACCGTGGTAGGGATGCCACCCCACGATGTCCCACCATTACTGCAGCGTTGTCATTCCAGCCTATAACGAAGCACGCCGGCTTCCGGCCACACTGGCCGCGATCGCCGCGCTGGCATCCAGCCAGCTCGGCAAGTGCGAAATCATCGTCGCAGACGACGGCTCAACCGATTCGACTGCTGAACTGGCGGAAAAGTTTCGTACGCCTCTATGCCGGGTCCGCGCTCTTCGCCTTCCGCACCGCGGCAAGGGATTTGCCATCCGCCGCGGCGTTGGGTTCGCGCGGGGAGAAATCGTCGTTCTGTGCGATGCCGACCTCGGCGATTCCGTCGCTGAAATCCCCCTGCTGGCCGCGGCCCTGGGCCGTGGCGCCGATATTGCCATTGGCTCCCGCTGGCTCGATCACTTCGAATGCCTCCGCAACCAGCCGTTGCACCGTCGCCTCTCCAGCCGCGCCTTCAATCGGCTGGCCAACTGCGTCCTGGCGGTGCCGTTTAAAGACACCCAGTGCGGCCTGAAGGCCCTCACGCGCAGCGCCGCCAGCCGTGTATTTCCGCTGCTCAGGCTTAATGGATGGGGATACGACACGGAACTCATCCATGCGGCTCTCGCGCTCGGGCTCCGGGTCGACGAAGTGGGGCTGCGCGTGGTGCACGATTACCGGGATTCGCACTTCCGTCCGCTCGCCGACGGTTTCGCTTCGGTCCGCGAACTTTTTGAAATTCGCTGGAACACGCTGCGCGGCGCGTACCGAACCAGCAGCCCGGTGCTGCTGCCCGAGCGGCCCCTCGCCGCCGAACCTGCACTCACTGCCCCCCGTCATCGCGCGACGCGAAGAGTCGCTGGACGCCGTCTGTTCGACGTCTTCGGGCCGATGAGCATTTTGATGCTGGGCGGTCATTTGATCTGCGCACCCGCTCCCCGTCCGCGTCCCTCGGTGACCGGCGTCCGCCCGCGGCTTGCGGGTGAAATTGGATCGAGGCAGCAAGCGTCCAGCGGCTACGCGCCGTAGCACGGCCTCTTTACCGCCCCGTGCACTTCGCCACGATCAGCGTGATGTCGTCCGCCTGTTCGCCTGTGCAGTGCTGGAGCACTGCGTGGAGAACCGCATTTACCGCATCGTGAGAGCTTTCCCCTGCGTGTTGCTGCAGGGCCGCGATCAGCCGATGCTGTCCGAACTCCTCGCCATCGGCATTGCAGGCCTCGGTGACTCCGTCGGTATAGAGCGCGAGCAGGTCGCCCTGTTCCATCTGGCAGGATCCGGTATGCCCGTTCCAGTCGCGGAACAATCCCAGCACGGTTCCGGTCGGAGACAGCTCTTCGACCGCGCCGCCCGCCGCGCGCACCAGGAGCCCCGGCAGATGGCCGCAGTTTGCATAGCGCAGCTGCTGCTCCACGTCGCAATACTCGGCAAAGAAGATCGTCGAGTACGCGCTGTCGACGGTATTGTCGAAGAACGTCTCGTTCACGCTGCGCAGAAACACCTCGGGCTGCTCGCGCGCCATGGCCAGCTGGCTGCGCAGGTTTGCCTGCAGGTTCGCCATCAGCAGCGCCGCCGCGATGCCCTTCCCCGAGATGTCGCCGATCAGCAGCCCGAGGCGATCCGGCCCGAAGGAGAGGAAATCGTAGTAGTCGCCGCCCACGTGCCGGGCCTGGATGCACACGCCGGCGTACTCCAGCGTCCGCAACGCGGGCGTGGTCTGCGGAAACAGCTTCGCCTGCACCTGCTTGGCGATCTGCAGTTCCTGCTCCAGCCGGCGTTCTCTTTCCACGCGCTCGCTGGCGGCACGGCGCTGCGCCTCGATCAGGCAGCTCATCTCGTCTGAGCCGAGCAACTCGAAGGTGTTTCCGTCGATATCGCGGAAGCGCGCAAACACTCCGCCCCACAGCTGCGGCTGCGGAGGCTGCTCGAAATGGACGCCGCGGCTCTGCCACAGATCGTAAGTGGCGTTGACGTCTTCGGCGATGAACGCAATCTGCGTCGCGCGGCCGATCAGCCGGTAGTTTTCCGAGCCGCGCCGTGGAGCGATCAGCGCCAGGATGGTGCTGCCGTCCGGGGGAGCGATTGCCACCCAGCGGCCGAAGTCGAAACGCTGATCGGCCACGACGCAAAAGCCGAGCCGGTTGACATAGAAGTCGATGCTCGCGTCGTGGTCGCGCACGTAAACGTTGGATTTGAAGATTCGGAGGTACGGATTCTCGCCGCAGTTCGCCGTCTGCTGTGACGGGTTCAGCGCTGTGTCGCGGCTGATCAGTCCACTGGCCACGGGAATCTCCGTTGCTGATCGGATAGCTCGGCCCCGATAGCGGATGCAGGACTTTCCGGGGGCGTCCCTCCACTATCCCACAGCGCGGCGGGCGGCGTCTTGCGCAGCAATCAAGCCAGCCGGAGACCAAAATTTTGTCGCCGCGCCGGGAAGGCCTCATGCATACTCAAAGGAACTCCCCGCGAGGTAACGTGTTCCGACTCACAATTTTCAGCTGGTTGCTGGTGTGCGCGTACATCGGCGCGACCTGGTTTATGGCCAACCGCAGCCGGCGGAGCGATCCCTACCGTGTGCTGGGCCGCTTCGTTCTGGTACTCCTGTTCGCCACGCTATGCTGGGCATCGCATGGGCTGCTGCACCATGGGCCACGCGGACCGAATCCCGATTTCACCTACGAATCGATCGGCTGCTTTGGGGCCATCCTCTCGGCTCTGCTGGCGATTGTCTGGTGCGGTAAGTCGTTCGGAGCGGCTCCGCTGATGGCCATTGGCGGCGGCGGATGGCTCCTGATGATCTACGCCACGCTGATCGCGGCGGCGTAAGCCCACGAAGGGCTGCGAAAGACGAGGGCAAAGCGATCCGCGGGAGCCACCGTCCGGAAACGCTAGCTTGTCAGGGCAGGTTCGCCTGAATACCGAAAGACTTCGCGACGCCGGCCAGCGCCTTGTCCCGAGTCCATAGCTGCACTCCCATGGTCATGAGGCAGGATGCGATCAGGTGCACATCCGTGAGGCCCAGGCCATTCGAATAGAGGGAGTGCGACTCGATCAGCCGCCGCACCTCGTCGCCCTCGGCGACATTGACGGCGCGAAGCGCGTCCAGTGCCGTCAGCTTTTTTCGGCGGTCACGCAGCGATCCCAGCGCAATTTCCGTGATCACGAATGGATGAATGGTGATTTTTCCCGATTGCAGCAGCGCCGACATAACAGGATCCGGGCTGCGCAAATGGTCGATCCAAACGGAGGTGTCGGCAAGGATCACAGGTCGTCCGCTCGTGTGCGCTTGATGGATTCGAGCTCAGGCTCCGTGCCGCCCATCGCGGCCAGCCGTCGGGACGCCTCGATGTGAATGAGAGCCTTAAGTGCTTCCCGAAGGAGCGCCGATCTCTCCGTGATCCCCGAATATTTCTGGGCTTTGCGGACCAAATCGTCGTCAAGCGTCACCGTAGCTCTCATTTCAGGCCCTCCAATCATCACCTATATTATCACCACTTGGTGATGAAAGGTGCGCATGGGCTGGATTCAGTTTGCCCAGTAGCTTCTGTCCAGGGTCCGATACTGAATCGCCTCAGCAATATGCGGCACCGAAATATTTGCATCGCCGGCCAGATCGGCGATCGTGCGCGCAACCTTCAGGATGCGGTCGTGGGCGCGGGCCGTGAGTCCCTGTTGCAGCATGGCGCGCTCCAGCAGCTTCTCAGCGTCAGGCGATAACTCACAGAAGGCACGAATCTGACGCGTGCTCATCTGGGCGTTAGAGAAGATTTTCTCCTTCCCCGACGCGAAACGCTGCCGCTGGCGCTCGCGAGCGGCCAGAACGCGGGCACGGATTAACGCCGACGATTCGGCGGCCGCTCCGCTGCGCAGTTCCTTGTACTGCACCGCCGGCACTTCGATATGGATGTCGATGCGGTCGAGCAGCGGACCGGAAACCTTCGCCACGTAGCGCTGGATCATCGGGGGCGTGCAGTGGCACTCGCGGGCGCGGTCGTTGAAGTAGCCGCAGGGATAGGGGTAGCTTCGTTGCTGAATGCCCTCTCCTCTACCTTCCCGTCTCGCGGCCTTAGGCCATCCGCTGGGGGGTCCCCTGAATTGGGGAACGCCCCAGCGTTTCAAAAGGGTTCTCGGGCCTTAATGAAGCCCGGCTCTGCGCATCCAAACTGCGCCAGCCGGAAGCGTACTTCTCCCATGGAATGGACCTGACGCTCCCACGGTTTCAGCTTCTGCAGATCAATTCCGTTTCTCGGCGTCGGAGAGCAAGCCGCCCGCGGGCTCGTCCTGAACGGGTCATGGCGGGAACCGAGGTTCGGATCTGCATTCAGGAAATGACGGGAGGAGCACTGGGCCGCCGTCGACCTTGTAGGCGAGGCGGTCCATACCAGGTTCCGGCATGTCAATCGAAACCGAATCCGTTATCGCGATGAGGATCAGATCGACCTTGCATGCGCTCCTTTTTGTGGGTCGCATCAACATTTGACGGTGAGTCGTCAATTCTTTCCCTACAGGCCAGCAAGAAACTGCACCACCGCCGGGTCGTTCCGCCACCGCGCATATGCTTTTTGTGGGCTTAGCGTGTTAAGCGCACTTTGAAAGCGTTCCGGAGTGAGCAAAAGGTATCGTTCAGTCGATTCGAGCCCGGAATTCCCCAGATAGGCTCCGAGGGCAGGCAGCATCCGGTTCAAGTCCTCTTTTCTCCTGATCCACGTAGTGATCTGATGGACCGCAAACGTCGCTCTCAAATCTCGGAGGCAAGGCGATTGGCTGCTGCCAAGATAGCCAGAGATGCCAGCCATTCGACGAAAGCGCTCAAAATACCCACGGAGAGCGCGCGGGCTTATTTCTTTACCGTCGATCCTTGAGAAAAAGAATTCAGTATGCCTTCCTGTGCGTCTCTGCCAAGCGGCAAATTGCCGCGCCACTCGGACGAGATCTCTTCCGATTGGGATACAGCGGCTAACCTTCAGCTGGCTTCCAGAGAACTTTATGGAGCCATTCTGCAAATCAACATCTTCCCTGCGAAGCCTTGTTATCTCGCCGACAGTAGCGCCGGTCGCGTAGAGGGTAAGAACGGCAGCGCGCACTGTCCTGTGGTGTATTTTGTCGTTTGCCGTCCCTGACTGGCATGCCGACTGTAGCAGCCTGCGAAGCTCCTCCTTCGTATAGATGTAGGGCAGGAAGTGTGATCGCAGCGGCGGTCTGTTGGGAGGCATGGGCAGCCTGGCCATCGCTCCATGCGCCGCCCAATGTTCGAACAAGTGTCGAAGAAGGCTGTGTCTCCTCCGAAAAGCCACAGTCGAGGTCGAATGGCGGTCCAGGAACTGCAGCACGTGATGGCAGCAGATCTGGCTGAGCGGCAGATCGCCCGCGCTCCTCAGGAACGCTCGATAGATTTTGTACGCAGTCGTAAAGGATACTCCCGCAGCCCGTCTCCCGTGCACGTACAAATCGATTCCCTCTTCGAGCTTCATAGGACTCCACGAAGGCTAAATCGGGCCACATTTCCCAGGGAAGCCGAGTCAAATCGTGCGTAGTTGCTGACTGAGCGCAGATTGCTGTGGCCCAGGAAGTCCGCGATGTCCTTCAGAGGATACCCGCGGCGCAGCAACTCCGTGGCGCAGGCGCGGCGCAGCATGTGGGGCCCGAATTGCCCGGTTGCGATCCCAACCCTCCTGATGCGAGGCTCGATAATTGCAAACATCGAATGTCCCAGAACCTGCCGATGGGGCGGATGCAGCGTGACGAACAGGTTCCGACACGCACATCGCGGTCGTGCCTTTTCGAGGTAAACGGCGATGGCTTCGCCCACCTCGCTCTGTAAGGGAAACTGCTGGACTTTACCTCCTTGGCTCTGCGTATCGTAATCGTTCCTCGGCGCCAGTCGATATCCTCGAGCGCCATGGACCTCACCTCGGCCGAGCGGAATCCGTAGATCGCGAAAAGCAGAAACATGGCCTTGGCGCGCAGGTCGGCAGGTTTTCTATCCCCGATAGCGGCGATCACCCCGCGCACGTCTTGCCAGACCGGAGCGCTCATGTTCTCCGTTATTCGGGGTACGCGCGGGCTCGCAATGCTGTCGCGAATCCCGACTGCGCACCACCGACGTTCTTCGGCGTATCCGAAGAATGTCCGGAGGGTTCTCGCGTGCGCAGCCAGAGAGGCGCGCGACCAGCCGCCTGAGCGCTTGGCCTCCGCGTATTCGTCAATATCGAGGATGCGAACGCCGTAGAAATCCGAACAACGCGGCTGCAGCCAATGGAGAAAGCTCAGAATTCGCGATCGATAGCTTCGCAGGGTCTCGAGGGCGAGGCCTCGCTCGGTGCGCATCGCTGTGAGGAAGTTGGGGACGAGATTGCCGTAGGGCAAGTCTGGCTGGGGAGCCGCGACGAGCGATCCGCGAAATCGCAGCCAATTCGTGGCAGTCACCTGAAATGTATAGGGCGAGGCCACGCCCGACTTGCGATGCCGGCCAGCAACGGGGTCCTCCATCCAGCGCCTGCTGGCTGCAACGACCTCATCGACTCCAATCGGCCGAGGCAAGTCCAGCTGGAGCAGTCGCACGACATGAAGCAGCATGGTGGCGATGCTGCGCAGTCGCTTCCGGTCCGTACCGATATCCGACAAGTAGGTCAGATACTTCTCGCGTTCGAGCAAGAGCGGAGCTTTTCGATGTCTCTCGCGAACACTCTCCATGAGATAAACCGAATCGATCATGTCAGTCCTCGATGTGCTCGCCGGGAATCTCTTCTATAGCAAACGTGGTCTGTTCGTTCTCGCAGTGTTGGCCCAGGCCGCACCACGACGCGGGGTTGAAGGCCAGCCGGGGTTCCGAGCAATACCAGTCAACGAACTCGTCGATGGCATGCCAGTAGCCACGCTGTGCGTCGGTGTTGGTCAGGCTGTTCAGGACCGCCGTTCTGGCGTGCTCCAGATCGGGGAGACGCAATATCATCGTCGGCTTCTTCCGACCGCCCCGGCGGCTGATCTGGCCTGCGCGGAGCAGCCTGGCGAAGACGCGTCAGGACGGAGTAGCGGTAGTCGAAAGTGCCATCGATCTGGCGACGGCGCTCCCCGAGCCAGCGTTCCAGTCCCCACAGATCTGAGGCCTCATTGATCCGCGCGGGCCGTTCTCTGGCTTCGCGGAGGACGCTTTCGAGTTCGCGCCGGAGGGCAAGGTCGAACGCTCGTCGGGCGACAGCCTTCTCCTGCGGCGACCATTTCCACTCTCGCATCGGGACTACCGCCGGGTGTGGGCGCTGATCATGTTGTCTTCCCCTGCGCGGCATTTTAGCTCCGGCTGGCTTGGCTCCGCCCCAGATGAACGAGTTGCCGGCAAATTCGCCCGGGAACGGAGTGTAAATGAGTGATTTGGCGATTTGGCAATCATCGAGATCACAACTGACGAGAAACGCGTTTGTGGTTACTAATCTGGTAAATCTCCTGGAATATAACTCGGCTCACTTCGCCGGATGGACGGACATCTTGTTAATGTTGCGCGGCGGTTGTCGAAGAACCCACTCAGGGCCGACCACCTCCGCCGTGCGACAGTCCGTTCTCAAGTTTGGGTTGTGGACTACCGGGGGCGGTCCGCTGCAGGCTCAACAGTCGGCGCAAGGAGAGGATGAGGACGAACATCCCAGTCACGCCCAGCACGTGAAGCGTCCAGACAAACAAGAAGGCTGGGCTGGACCTGGCGATCGCACCGCGAAAAATACCTCCCGCCCCCATCACATGGATGACAGGAATGCCCAGCGCCAGGAGCGACCCGACAAGCATGATGATGTTCCCCGACCGCCGTTCGGCCAGCACCAACGTTCCATAGAGCCAGACGACCAGGATGGGCACCACAACGAGAGTTGAGCCGCCTGCCTCCGGCGTCCCGACCTTGGCGTGGACAGTATCGCTCGTCAGGTGAAACGTCACGAACAGGATCGAGAGCAGCGACGTGAGGGTCAACATGGCGTTATGCTTCGTTGGATATTTTCCCTCCAGATCTGTGCGTCCCTCTCCGTTGGGGCACAGGAAGCGCGACGGCAATATGCATGTCTCTCGAAGATGCCCGAACATTCACGGTGCATTGCGCCAACGTGCCCCCGGCTTCTTCAGGTAATGCCGGAAGACGTATCCCCACGGGATTACCATGATAAAGACCAAGGGGCCCAGCGCGATGGCTTTGAAATCGTCTTTGAATACCGGCGTGTTCACGCCCGCCCTCCATTGCGGCACTCCGTAATCGACAAGCCAGATTGTCTTCCACGCCAGCTCGAACAGAAGTATCGGAAGCATCTGCAGTGGGTAGCGGAGCCCGAAACAGGCAAGCACCCACATTCCGGCGAGCAGGCTCGGGATTACCCCTCGCGCCGTGGGCTCGTGGCCTATCGATTGCGGCAGAAACGCGATGCCGCCACCGATGACTAGCACTAGGTACATCGTGCGTAAAACGTAGAGCCGGGCGAGAGACACTTCGCTCTCGATCGGGGCCAGAGGGGCCGGTGAAACTGTGGAACGAGTCGAAGTCATTTGAAATCTCCAATCTCATCAAGCGATACCGACCGGCGTTCTCCGGCACCGGAATCGTGTCGAAATTCCAGGAGGTCGCCCGGTTGGCAAGCGAGCACTTCGCAGATTGCCTCGAGCGTAGAGAAGCGCATTGCCCGCGCCTTGCCGGTCTTCAGGATGGACAGGTTGGCGAGCGTGATGTCAATGCGCTCGGCGAGCTCAGTCAGCGTCATGCGCCGGTCGTGCAGCAGGTCGTCGAGTTTCACGACAATGGCCATCAGACCGTGCCCTCCAGATCCTCGCGCATGCGTGTCCCTTCAAGGAACACCTGCGCGAGCACGAACAACATGAGGATGGCGAGCCAACCGGTGATGTGGAGATTGCCGTTAATGTGCAGCGGCATTTCTTTGGTCGAGACCGCAGACGCGATCGCGACGACGCAGATGTGAAGCAGCTCAAGGCCGAGCATCGCCCAGGCGATGGTCCGGAGCCGCCCGGCATTGTCGGTGGTGAACGCCACGCCTGAGCGTACCGATTCGACAATCCTCAGAAGCCGGCTGAACACGACGTAAGTGATGGGTGTGCCTGCGATGCCGATCACCATGATGACGCGCATCCCAGCGACCATGCCCTCGTGGCCGGCGACCGGTGCGACGCCAAACGCTCGCCAAGTCCAACCCTCAGCCGCGAAGCTCATCGCCAGCATCCCAAAAATCAGCACGCCGAAAATCCAGTTGAGGACAATGAGGATACGCAAGGTGACCCACGTCGCGAGCAGGGCCGTCGGAGGTTTGGTAGTTGCGATTGACTTCATATCGATAAACAATAATCTATTTATTGTTTATCGGCAAGTAAATTTTGAGGGGAAGTCTGTTAGTCCTCAGCCGTGGCATGCCCCGGGCGATCCGACGAGCACATGATCGACACTGCACTCATCGAGAAACCGCCTAGTACTGATATGTCGGCTTCTCGGAAGCAATCCGCGCGGATGTTCTCAGTTGACGCTAACGGGCCAATTCACTCATTGACACTGCGTTCCAGGCGAGTGGTCGCCCACTCACTCGGACATTGCAAACCGCAGCGCCGGCAGGCGGCTGCTCTGATCCCGGTCACCGGCGGGCAGAGCCGTACGCTTGGATCAGAGCAGCTGGACGCCTTCTGTCCCGACGTAGAGGGAGTAGAGAGACTGGCTCGCCGTCATGAACAGCCGATCTCTCTTCGCGCCGCCAAAACACAGATTGGCGCACGTTTCCGGAAGATGAATTTTCCCAATTAGCGTGCCGTCCGGCGCAAAGATGTGCACTCCGTTGAAACCGTCTCCGGCCCACCCGGCGGCTGACCAGACATTGCCATCCACATCGCAGCGGATGCCGTCGGAAGTGCCTGGCGACATGTTCACGAACATGCGTCCATTTGCGAGCCTCACGCCATCCACGACGTTATAAATCCGAATTGGAGATGGGTCGCCTGGGTGCTTCGGCGTCCCGGTATCGACGATGTAGAGCAACTTCTCGTCGGGAGAGAAGCACAGCCCATTGGGCTTTGTCATATCGGCAACAACAACGGTTGCGACGCGAGTCTTCGGGTCAAGCCGGTACACGTTGGCCGAAAGCTCGAAGCTGGCTTTGTGCCCTTCGTAATTCGACATGATGCCGTACCCGGGATCGCTGAACCAGATGCCGCCGTCGGAGTGGACGACAACGTCATTCGGAGCATTGAGCTTCCTGCCCTGGAAGCTGTCCATCAGCACGGATACAGTGCCGTCATGTTCGGTTCGAGTCAGGCGGCGCGTGTCGTGTTCACAGGTGATCAGCCTGCCCTGACGGTCCCGGCAATTTCCGTTGCTGTAGTTTGACGGGCTGCGAAACACCGTGACTTCTCCGGTTTCCTCAAGCCATCGCAGCATACGGTTGTTGGGGATGTCGCTGAAGAGGAGGTATCGTCCGTCTCCAAACCATACGGGGCCCTCTGCCCACCGTGCACCGGTGAACAAACGCTCCACCGCTGCGCTCGGGACGCGGTACTGCGCAAAACGAGGATCAACGACCTCTACCGCCGGATCGGGGTAGGGAGTGGGGCGTTTCGGCTCCTGTCCACGGGCATGAGCGACGGGCTTTAAAACGGCGGCGATTGTTGCGCCGGCCGCCATGTTGACGAAGGTGCGTCTCTGCATCGCTGTCTCTTTTCGCGAGAAGAATCCGGTGCGGGCCACCTTATCACGCCGTTTTATCGGGCGGCGTGCCTGGTGCTCGAAATGTACGAGGTGCGGGTGAGTCGGCCAGATTAGCAGTATCCTGTTGACCGAGACTCGGTATGCGCGTACAGATGTCGGACAGCATTCTCGCTGCATTGCTGGCTGCTGGGTTAATGGGAACTGCTGCGGGGGCCGCCTTTGGGTTCAAGATGGATTTGAAGCGGGAATCGTGTGGTTTGTGTTCTTGTTCCCGGGCTTCTGGATCGCTGGTCCAATCTCAGACGTACTGAAAATCACAAATGCAGCTATTGGGAATCTGGTCTTCCGAACTCTGCTGATCTTCATCAGCTTCGCCTGGTATTTTGGAGTTTGTTTTTTGACTACCAAGATGTACCGCCTCACTCGAAAACTCTAGACTTCATTTCAGACAAGATCGTATTGCCGGGCGAGTTGTTTGAATGCTAAGTCGAGGAGCACGAGGTGTTACAAGAAGCTGAACTCAGCGGGCTGCTGATTCAGAGAACAACCTCGGAGGCTCCTCAGAGACGACATGTACTACATCGGACTGGACGTACACAAGAAGACGATCAGCTACTGCGTGAAGGACGCGGCTGGCCGTGTGCATCAGGAAGGCAAAATCGGCTCGACCCGACGCGAGCTGGACGCGTGGCTCAGTACACTGCCCGCGGCTGCACCGCATGGGCTACTTCGAGCAGCTGCTGGCGACCAGCGAGGAGATCAGCGACAGCGTCCGGCCGCTGCTGAAACTGTGCCGCGAGCACATCGACCGCTCCATCCGCATGGACGCGGCTCTGCTGCGGTCGCTGGAACAGGATCCGCTGCTGACCGAGAGGCTCCGGCGGCTGCGGACGGTACCAGGAGTGGGGCCGATCACCGCGCTGACCTGGGCGCTCGAGATCGGTGACACCTCGCGCTTCCGCACCATCAAACAGGCCATCAGCTACTGCGGGTTGTGCAGCGCCGAGAAGAGTTCGGCCGACAAGGTGATGCGCACGCCGATCTCGAAGCAGCGCAACAAACACATCCAGCAGGTGCTGGTCGATTTCCTTTGCCCGGGCGCTCACTGGGGCGATTTTCAGCTTTTACGTGAGTGAAATCCCGCGCGATATCGCGTTGAACTAACGAACAGAAGCAGGCACAATATTCACATATTCTAATGTCCCTCACCAAGACACCTGAATTTTCCCGTGCGCTCACGCCCGTGGAATCGCGTCTGCTGATCGCCTCTACATGCCTGAAGTGCGGTGAGTCAAAGCTGGTTTCTTCCTCCGATGGGTCTCTGGAGGAATGGGAAGAAGAGCACCGCTGTACAGCAGGAACGCCCGAGCCGGATCAAGATTACGGCGCGTAGGAGCGGAGGGGCAGGCGCACGGCTCTGCCCCCGTTCAGCGACCACACTGGGCGGTCCCGAGAACCACTCCCCTGCGAACCGTTCGATGCGCCATGGCGCAAGCGAGACGCGGAGATTCCATGATGTCCCTGTCCCTCTCGCCGGAGCAAACGTCAAAATCGGCCATGCGTCGTGAAAAGAGCGAGACAGAGGAATCGGCCGAGAATGGGGAGCGCCATGATCGCAGATATCATCATCGCGGCCATCATCCTCGGCTGTGCGGCGTATCTCTTCCTCGGCTTCTACAGCTCAGAGGATGAATCGCGTACCGGCACGGCGATTGGCATCGGCGCTGAACGCCTTGGAAATTTCAGCTCCGGACCGGCAGCAGCATACCTTCGAACGATGTTTCCGCGTACACCCAAATCCGAAGATAATCCTCCGCTACTTCCTTCATCATTGGAGTTGGCTGGTATTCCGCTTTCGCGAAATGTCGCCGATGCGTGAGCACGTTGTGAACTATTAGCTCATGGGCACAATTCAAGATGTTGTACGTCGGAGCTGCCGATTTCATAAACTCCATCGTGCCGTAAAAGGTCGTGTGCATCATCTTTGACGGTAGCACATATGAGTGAAAATGCATGTGAGACATCCCGGTCGCATCAGCAAGTTGCTTGACGGTCCTCGGAGTCCAGTTCGTTTGTTTCCGCATGTTGCAATGGGGACAAACTTCTGCCTTATATTCCTGCCGCGCTTGTTTCGCCGCATTTGCGAGATTGGACCGTGCCGGTTCTGTCAAATCCTCGCCGAGTTTCGACGCGCATTCATCTATGATTTGCTGCCGATCAATGCTCTGATACCCGATGAATTTCGGTACTTCGGTAGGATTCGCGGCTAGATACTTCATCGTCACTATGCGTTCATAGGCGGAGCGCAGCAGCTTTGGCGCACCCGATCTTGAATTGCGATGAGTTAGAGTGAGCACATCATTGATGTCAACGGCAGACGCGAACATGAATCCGCTAATCAGTAAACCAAGATCATCGCCCTCCAGCGCCTCTGTAGATTGCAGGAGAACCCCAATCAGGCGAAGCCATTTCGCCATCAGCTCGGGAAATTTCGGATGGTCATTGACAATATCATCCCACGTCTCCGGTTTGCAGACGCCTGCGTCTGTTGCTTTCAACTGTTCGCCTCGACACTGATTTCACTGATACCATTTTCATGGATTTCCATCACCAGCGTAAACGGTATGCGCGGCATCAACTGAATTGGGAATCTGCCCGGCGCGGTAGAAGTCGCGCTCCTAAAACGCTGATCGAACCATTGACTGCTACCTCAATTTGACTGCTACCTTTTCCTCTCCGATGGTGTTTTCGATGGTGCTGAGGGTTGATTTTGGATGTTTAATGGTGCTTTTCGGTGCCGCCGATGCCCCGTAAGTATTTTAGATTCAACTGCCTACCGTTTTGACACGGTAGAGGTCAGGAGTTCGAGTCTCAGGTCCAGCGTCTCGCGATTCAGATTCGCGGCGTCCGCGTAATGCCCCCGTTCCACAAGGATTCCCGCCAGCTGCGACATTGAACCGACGGTTCTCTGATCTCTTGGTCCCAGCGCGGCGCGCTCTGTCGCCAGCACCTCCCGCTGCTTCTTCTCTGCCTCGTCCTCGCGCCCGTCGCGATGCATCAGAAAGGCCCGGCGCCGCTCCACAGGTGGACGGTCACTTGATGCTGTACACCGACGGTCCCACGACTTTAAGGCGAACGGCTACTCCGAACCGCTACGGGCTGCCGGCGCTTTTCGAATTGAACGTTTGGGCGTGGAAGGACAATCCCTAGGGCCCCTTTGTGGACTGGAATGACCACGTGACTTACGCGCACCAGTAAATTAGCGTCCGCTCATTCGTGAGTCGGCGAATCGCCGACATGGACGGGGAGTTGGCTACTCGGAGATAACGAGTGTAGCAACAGTTCGTCGCCATGTTTAACGATGCGCAATTTCCGTCGAAGGGCTCCATATAAGCGCGATCGGATGCCCCGTGGGTTGAAGAGCCAGCGCGCCTTCGCAATCTTCGCTGCCTGTGCCTTCCCATTATGTTGGCTGATGGGGGCAATTCAGCGATCCGGCCATCCGGTGACTTCGACGGCGCCTTCCACGCGGTCGAAATCGTAGGCCTCGAAATCCACGACCGGAATCTGCTCGAAGTTCTCCACCAGAGGCGGCGACTGGATGGCCCATTCCAGCCCCGGAGCGCGCCATGGATTCGGCCCGGCAATCTTGCCGTATTTCAGCGACCACAGGAAATACAGAATCGGCAGAATGTAGCCAATGGCCAGCACCGAAGCTCCGGCGCTCGACATCACGTTGAGCACCTGGAACTCAGGCGGGTACGACCAGTAGCGCCGGGGCATGCCGAGATATCCAAGGATGAACTGCGGAAAGAACGTGAGGTTGAACCCGGTGAAGAGAATGATGGCCGCCAGCCTGCCCATCGATTCCGGATACATTCTGCCGGTGATCTTGGGCCACCAGAAGTGCAGGCCGGCCATGAGGGCGCTGACCATGCCTCCCACCATGACGTAATGGAAGTGGGCCACCACGAAATAGGTCTCGGTGACGTGGATGTCGAGTCCCAGCGATGCAAGGAAGATTCCTGTCAGCCCGCCAATGGTAAACAAGCCGATAAAGCCAAGCGCGTAGAGCATGGGTGTGTCGAACGAGATGGAGCCCTTGTACAGCGTGGTCGACCAGTTGAAGATCTTGATGGCGGAGGGCACAGCAACCAGCATGGTCATCATGGAGAATACGAGTGCTGAATACGTGGATATGCCCATGATGAACATGTGGTGGGCCCAGACGAAGAAGCTGAACACCGCGATAGCCACGGATGAGAAAGCAACAGCGGTGTATCCGAAGACGCGCTTGCGGGAGAAGCATGCGATGACTTCGGACATAATCCCCATGCCGGGCAGGATCATCACATACACCGCGGGATGGGAATAGAACCAGAAGAGGTGCTGGAAGAGCAGCGGATCGCCGCCCTTCGCGGGATCGAAGACGCCGATGCCGGTCAGGCGCTCGAGCACGACCAGCACCAGGGCAATGGCGATCACCGGCGTGGCCAGCACGAAGATGATGGCCGTGGAGTAATAGGACCAGATAAACAGCGGCAGCCGGAACCACGTCATTCCCGGCGCGCGCATGCGATGGATCGTAACGATGAAGTTGAGGCCCGTCAGGATTGAGGAGAACCCGGCGACGAAGATTCCCGTCGCAGCCGCCACGACCTGCGTGTTCAGGTAATGGGTGCTGAGTGGGGTTGTGAAGGTCCAGCCCGTATCGACGCCGCCGAATACCATCATGCAGAGTTCGATCAGACCGCCGGTGACAAAGAGGTACCAGCTGAAGAGATTGATCTTCGGAAAGGCGACGTCGCGGGCTCCGATCATCAGCGGGATAAGAAAATTCCCGAGGACTGCGGGCGCGACCGGCACCAGAAAAAAGAAGACCATGATGATGCCGTGCATCGAAAACACCTTGTTATAGGTGTCCGCAGCCAGCAGGTCCCCGTTGGGCGTCAGCAGCTCCAGGCGAATGAGCGCCGCCATACAGCCGCCAATGGTGAAGAAGAATGTGGTCGACAGCAGGTAAAGTATGGCGATGCGCTTGTGATCCTGCGTGAGCAGCCAGGAACGAAGCGTGTGATCGCCGGAGAGATAGCTTTTCGCAGGCAGGTTTTCTGGGGGTGCCAGTACCGAAGCTGAAGCGGTTTCCATCCAGGACCAACCTCCAATGTCAACGAGTTCGGGTGGACTAATTCCACGCCGGGGCCCCGTAATCGTTATGCCGGCCGATTTCCGACAATATTTGTGGACGGAGCGGCTGGCGAGGCCTCCAATGCTGTCAGGGGTGCAGTGCGGCGAACCCGGATGCGAAAGAACTCCGGACCGCGAGTGATGTATTCCCAGGCAAGCTGGCCCGGGCGCTGGCTCTCCATCTGCCTATTCAGCGGCACCGGGTCATGATCGTTGACCAGGAGAAAGGAATCGCCGACGGAGAGCGCGTCAAATTTCGCGAAGACGAGTGGGTGGCGCTGCGAACGAGGAACTTGGCGCAGATCCAGTTCCTCACCGGTTGGGGCTGCCTCCCCGGCGCGAATCACGAGTAACGAGGAGTCTTCATGCGCTTCAAGCCGATGCGGCACACCGCCCGCGATTGTGAGCATCTCTCCCGGGCGCAGGTCAGCGGGCCTCTGGTTCTCGTAAAACGTGATGTGGCCCGAGATGGCATACACGGCGACTCGGTCGCTGGTGGAATGGTCCGGAACACTCTGGCCGGCACGAACGTTCAGGAGCACCAGGCGAAAGCCTGGCTGGTTGAAGATGACTTTGGGCAGAAACTTCTTCTCATCGAATTCGATGAGTTGCGGGAGATTGTGTTTTTGCATGACCAAGGGATTGCTCAGTGCCCTCTGGGGGGTACAAGGAAGAGGCTATTTCCGAGCACTTCCGTGGCGCCGTGACTAAAGTCACTGCGGAGACATACTATCGGAGCGATCGTGGGTCGGGGTATAGCGGAAATCAGGCATCTGGTGGGGAGATCCCCTGAGCCGATCTACATGCAAGTAATTGCTGAATAAGGAGATAGCTTAGCCGATGATCGTTTGATACCAATCGACATACCATCGAGGCATCTACGTTGCCATAGCAACGCAGGAGTTGTACTCAGGAAAAGAAATGAATCAATTAACCTCCCTCAGCATGCCGGAATCAGAGGCTGCGCGCGCCACCGCCGAGCGCCGCAGCCAGCATCTGGTGACGGCGTTTGTTGTTACGGGTCTCCTGTTCATGTTGTTGCCGGGAACGTTCCTCGGCGTATGGAATCTGCTGAGCATCTCGGAAAAGCACCAGCCCTCGTCCATTCCCCAAGCCTGGATTCAGGCACATGGGCAGGCACAGATTTTCGGCTGGATCGGATCATTCATTCTTGGCATCGGCTTTTATTCGCTCACGAAGATGCGCAGCACGCGAGACTTTCCGACGCTCGCTGCCTGGATGGTGTGGGCGTTATGGACGGTGGGCGTGGCGGCGCGCTGGCTCGGCGGGGTTACGGGCGATGCCTGGCGTGTCACGCTGCCACTTTCCGGGCTTCTGCAGCTGACGGCCTTTGTGCTGTTCTTTTTCTCGGTGCCGAAGCACAAGCCGAACTCAGCCGAGGAGAAGAAATCGGAAGTCTGGATGCGCCTTGTCTTTGCGTCCACGCTCGTCTTTCTGGTCGCTCTGGTTGCGAACTGCGCTCTGCTCTTTCGGCAAGGCGTCGTCGAGAATTCTCCGGCACTGCCGCACGTCACCGATCAGCAGTTCGTCGTGCTCGCGGTGTGGGGCATTCTTGTGCCGACTATCTGGGGATTCAACGCGCGCTGGCTGCCGATTTTCCTGGGACTGCGGCCACCGAGCAAGCGCCTACTGTATGCGGCATACGACTTCAGCCTGATCGGAATTGGCGCCACATTACTTTCATGGCTGCCGGTGGCAGCGGTGGCCTTTTTGATCGCTTCCCTGCTGGCGATTGAAGCACTGCGCGTCTGGGAACAGTCGATCAACTCGCCCAAGCTGGTCAATGTCGATCGAAGGTTCCCATTCTTCGTGCGGTTTGCGTATGTGTGGCTGCTGGCATCGAGCCTGCTTGGTGTGGCAGCGGTGGCGTGGGACACCTCGGGAGGGATCTGGGGAGCCAGCCGTCACGCTATCACAGTTGGGTATGTGGCGGCCATGGTATTTGCCATTGGGCAGCGGGTACTGCCGGCGTTTTGCGGGATGCGCGTGCTGTGGAGCACCAAACTGATGTTTGGCTCGCTGGCGTTGCTGTTCCTGGGATGCTTCCTGCGCGTCCTGGCAGAGCCGCTGGCATATGAACAGATCTGGGCACCGGCGTGGAAGCTCCTACCGGTGTCCGCGATCATCGAATTGAGCGCAGTGACTCTCTTCGCGCTGAATATGGCCGTGACGCTGTTGCAGCCGCCCGCGCATTTGCGCGCTCAGCCGGCGGCTCGCGGGCGAAGCTGATCTCAGTGAGGGAGAACAATCGGCATGAGCGCTTCCGAGTTTCAGCGGATCATCGAGGAGTTTCGCCTGTTTTCCGAAACCACGAAGGATTTGGCGGCTCTCGAAGAGTTTTGCGTTTCGCAGATGGGCACACGTTTGCCCCGCTACGACTGGGTTGGGCTCTACATGCTGAACGAGTATGATCCGGGCGTGCTGGTGCTGGGGCCGTTTCACGGCGCGTCCACGGAACACGTGCACATCCCGATCACCCAGGGAATCTGCGGCGCGGCAGTAGCTGAGGGCATGACGGTGGTCGTGGACGACGTTGGAACGGATCCGCGGTATCTGGCGTGCTCGCTCGAAACCTGGTCGGAGATCGTGGTGCCGATCCGTGTGAATGGAGTAATCGTCGGCGAGATCGATGTGGACAGCCACACCCGAAAGGCTTTCGGTGGAGAGGATCGAGAGTTTCTGGAGGAGTGCACGGCGATGATTGGCTCGTTCATCGCGCGATATCGCACCTGAGATCGAAGGGTCTGCCTCGGTGCTCTCCCAGCACACATGCACGAGGGTCGCCGGTCTGCTGATTCTCATCGAAACTGCAATTAACCATGATCGCAGTGTTACTCCGCGACCGGCAGTTCCGCGCGCGGTGATCTTCCGCCGAATGCGCCTTCGCATCTCTGCGGTCTTTGCAGTCTTCAACTCGTTCCTCCTCCTTCATAAACTGATCACCGGACATGGCACATGGCGAACGATCTCGTAGGGATTCAACCCGGAGATGCCCTGTGCCGACCAGGAGTTTTTGTCCACAACCAGCAGTCCCGCCCGGAGGCGCACCACTGCGTCCCGCAGAGTGTCCGGAACATTTTCCCGCTCGACAACAGTCTCCGCGTATATGCGGAATTTCCGCTGCACTCGATCGATCTGTTCCGGTCCTTGTGTCAGGGCCTTCCTGCTCCAGGCGATGCACAATTGCGCCGTCAGTGGGGAAGCGAGGCGAGATGCCCAGTTCAGAATTCGGTCACCTTCCGTCGCAGTACTGGCCGCACACAGAATGCGCTCCGGGTTAAGCCAGTTGGTGGGCATCGTGGAAAACGCCTCCGCGGTGGCCCACACGGGACAGGAGGCATTACGGAGCACTCTCTCGGTCACCGATCCCTGCAGTGCCCTGCGAATCGCGCCGTAACCGTGTGTCGGCAGCACAATCAGGTCGGCGCCGTTCTCCTCAGCATGGCGGAGGATCGTCCCGGCAACGTCAGGATGGACACGAACGATCCGCTGCACGCTGGGATTTCTTGCCGATTCTGACAAAAAGGCAGACATCCGCTGCTCCACCGAACGCTCAAGTTCCGCCATCCGGAAGAGATTGCCTTCCGGCGGTCTTTCGACATGAAGCAGGGTTACCCGTCCATGGGCGCTGCGGGCGAGTTGGACAGCAAACCTCGCGGCGCCGACACTACGCTCAGAGAAATCAACCGGGACGAGGATGTTCGAAAAAAGCGGTCCAATCTCTGTCTCCGAGTCGAAGGCACACTGGCTGATGGCTGACATACGTACCTGACTTTCACCGGGCGTCGCCACCTCGGATGGTCGCCCGGGATTCATGCCTTTACGTTGACTCACAACGCCCCACGTGACAATGGTCTGTTCATAACCCGGACTGGGATAGCTGTAACCGGGCCGGGGCGAACACGATTGGCTCAGTCCGGTTTCGGAGTCTTCTCTTCGATCTCGTCGATGGCAAGCTCTGAATGTGCCACGGCCGCGCCCGCCCTCATTTCCGCGGCTACCCAGATGGCTTCCATAATTTCGCTCTCGGAAGCGCCTCTGGCCCTGACGGCCGCCGCGTGGTGGCGAATGCAGTAAGGGCATTGCGTAACGTGCGCCACCGCGACGGCAATGAGTTCCTTCGTCTTCGCCGGCAGCGCTCCGTCGGCGAACACCTGGCGGCTAAAGGCGCGCCACGCAGACAATGTTTCAGGAGCAAGCTCTTCGCGTTTCTTAGCGATCTCGCGTGAGACTGCGGGATACATCGGCTTTTCCATGGTTCAGATCCTCTGCACAAGGGATGCCGCGGAGGTTCGCAAAGAAGCTGGTACGTCTGTTGATTCGGGGAAGACAGTTCTTCCATTGTTGATGCCAGGCGCCATCCATCAGAATGCCGAAAGTGATCTTTCTGTCGGGGAGCAGTCGCATGAGATACGGTTCGAGGACTTCGCATGTGAATCGCCGCTGGGGAGTAATCCTGGCGGGGGGAGATGGGGTTCGTCTGCAGCCTCTGACGCGAATCGCCTGTGGTGACAGCCGCCCCAAGCAATTTTGCCCGCTGCTCGGCGGGAAAACCCTGCTCGCCAGAACGCAAAACCGAATCGCCGGAATCATCGAGCCGGAGCAGACCGTATTCGCGCTCACCCGCACGCACGAGCAGTACTATTCGCGCACTCTTGAGACGATACCTTCCACTCGAAAAGTAGAGCAGCCCGCGAATCGCGGGACCCTGCCGGCAATCCTGTGGAGCCTTCTCCGGGTTGCCCGGGCCGACGAAGAGGCGCTGGTCGCCTTCCTGCCATCGGACCACTACGTCGCGAACGAACCGGCGCTTGTGAGCGCGCTCAGCTCCGCCTTCGCGTTTGTGCAGACCCATCGAGACAGGGTCGTTCTACTGGGTGCATCAGCGGACCGGCCGGAACGGGAATATGGATGGATCGAGCCTGGCGGAGCGATGACGCATGGATTCTTCGGGGTGAAACACTTCTGGGAGAAGCCTTCGCACGAGACCGCACAGCACCTCCTCGAACAGAACTGCCTGTGGAACACATTTGTGATGGTCGGTTCCGCCAGCGCATTTCTGGCCATGGCCCGCGGGGCGGTGCCGAACATTGTCGCTGCTTTCGAAGAGATCCTGGGCGACGCCGGGATCCCGGAGGAGCAGCGGATGCGGGAGTTCTATCGGAATCTTGCTCCCGCTGATTTCTCCCGCGATGTGCTGTCTGCCAGTACCGAAGCGCTTGTCGTTTCCGATTGCGGGGAGATTGGCTGGAACGATCTGGGCGATCCCGGGCGATTCGTCGCCGCGCTGAGGCAGGACGGCATGGCCATCCCCGAAGGTTTGACCGTGTTCTGCAACGAATGCCGCGGGCGGCAGTCCACCGCTCATGGCGCTCTCATCGCTGAAAAAGCAATGGCTCCGGCGCAGCCCATCCTTCAGGAGATCCTGCCATGATCCACCGGAACGATGCTGTCGGACCGATCGTCCTCGCATGGCCGAATGCCGGGGACCGCGGCGGCACCGGGGGCAAGGCTGCCGGCGATGATGCTGCGGCGGGCGGTATGACGGGGTTGATCTCACCTTCGGCCGAGGCTAAGCGGCAGGTTTTTCGCGACTGGCGCCACTGGCGCGGAAGTACCTGCGAATTCCTCATCCTCCGTGTGCTCAGGAAGGAACATGCGAATCTGAGGGTTGAACTTCATAATCTGCGAACGCTGGCGGCGGCAAGCGCCGAGCGGCACCATGGCAACCGTCCCGAGATCCCCATCATTGGGGAACTGGTTGAACAGCTGGCCGTGGAACTCGCCGCTCATATGGACATCGAGGAGACCACTGTCTTCCCCGTACTGCTGGAGGTCGAATTGGCGTACGTAGGGGAAATATCCGTGTCGACCGCGCCTCGCGGCGTCGGTCAACTCCTGAAGAGCATGTCCGAGCAGCATCAGAGAACGAGGAGAACACTCACGCAGTTACGCCGCGAGAGCAACGACTTTCGCTCTGCATCCACGGACGGCTTCCTCGATCGGGAGTTCTACGCCCAAATGGCGAGCCTGGACTGCGGGCTCCGCAGCGACTTCAGACTGGAAAACGCGGTTTTGTTTCCGAGAGTTGCTCAGATGGAATCGGAACTGCTGCGTGGAAGCATTGGTCAACGGCCCGCGTGAGTGGGGCTAATACCGGACGTGACGCTGCAGCATAGGGAAAGGAGCAGAATATGATTCAGGTGAAGCGAGTCTACGAGCCGGCAGTGGCCAGCGATGGCCAGCGACTTCTGGTGGAGCGGCTGTGGCCGCGTGGCATTCGCAAAGAATCGCTGCAGATCGATGCCTGGCCGAAAGATGTGGCGCCCAGCCCGGAGCTGCGAAAGTGGTTCGCACACGACCCGGCCAAGTGGCCGGAATTTCGCCGCCGCTATTTCCGCGAGCTGGATGCACATCCGCAGGGGTGGCGACTCATCCTCGGGGCGGCAGCTGAGGGCAATCGGGTAACGCTCATCTACAGTTCCCATGATCGCGAGCATAACAACGCAGTGGCCCTGCGGGATTATCTGGAGAAGAAGCACGCAAGCCGCACCAGAAAACTGCGGAAGACGGCCTGACGGGGCGAATTATTAGCAGCAACCAAAAGGAGGAATTCATGGTGAGGTCTCTTGGTGAACCTGTTGCGAAGGCCGGCCCCAGACCGAAGGACAGTCTCAATCACTCCGTCGATCCGGCGGAAATTCGTGAAAGAACGCTCGACAAGACGATCGAGGATTCCTTCCCTGCCAGCGATCCTCCCTCCAGCGATCCGGCGCCCGAAGTAGATTCCTTCGCGGCGTAGCGCCTATTCAGCGCAGAGAAACCCCAGCGAAATCTCCGTGTCAGATCCGAATTGTTTCGACGTGATCTGCGCTCCATTTGCCGGGCGGATTCACGACGCCTGCCGCAGGGTCGCTCGGTAGTCCGCCACGAACTTCTGAATGCCCTTCGCCGTCAGCTCGTGCCGGATATCGAAGCTCTCCCATGGCCTGTTGAGATCCAGTTCTTCCCAGTCGATTGCTTTGCCGGCGGGTGGATACGAATAGCTCGCGTCGGGCAATGGCATTCCCGTCTGTGCCCATTCTTCCAGCACCTTCGTCGGAACCGTGACGAGTTCCGCGCCGTAGTGAAACGAACAGAGCAAATGCTGCAGATTGCGAATACTGGCCGCGAGCACCAGCACATGTCCGTCGCCGGCCGCGAACATCCGTTTGATATTTGCGATCAGATCCATGCCGTTCTGCCCGGTGTCGTCCAGCCGCCCGATGAACGGCGAGACATAAACAGGAGCCTTTGCGCCTTTAGTGGCTGCGTAAACGGCAGCCGCCTGGCTCTGCGAGAAACATAATGTTATGTTGACTCGGAGCCCTTCAGCTACAGACTCCTGCGCTGCTTTCAGGCCCTGTGCCGTGCAGGGATATTTGATGTACGCGTTTGGGATCCACGAATTCATCTCCCGTCCCTGGCGCAGCATTTCTTCGGCCGTGGTATTGAGATCGGCAAAGACCTCGATGGACACTCCCGCGTCGCCGACCAGTGGCGAGATTTCCCGCACGATCTTTCGGTACTCCGCGGCCTCCTGGCTCTCGCTCATCCGCTGGCCAGCCTTCACCAGGCGGACAACTTCGGGATTTTTCGCGATCAGCGTCGGATTAGTGGTTTGCCCATCGACAAAGCCCAGGAGATCCCGGATATGTTGCGTCTCGCCGGGATCGCCGCCATCAACCAGAATCTTTGAGGGCGCCTGCCTTGCCGCCTTTGCCTGCCTATTCATCGCTGCGGTGCTGGACATCGATTTACCTCCTTCATGTGATAAGTACCTAATAGCCGGAGAACTCCTCTGTCCGAATATCGTCTTCGTCGACTTCCGCATCGGCGAGGACATGCCGCATCGCCGCGACCATCCCGGGTGGCCCTGCAAGGTAATAGATTGGCCCCTGAATCGCAGGCAGGTATTGAGCCAGCATGCTTTGGGTGACGAAACCCGTTCCGCCGGTCCAGTTGCGCCTGGATTTATCAATCTGCGTCATCGTGGCGATGAAATGGAATCGCGGATTGTCTCTTGCGCACTCACCGAAAAGATCCAGAAACGGGGCATCCTCGGGCCGACGGTTGGAATAGAAGAGCCACAGCTGGTGCGCAGCCTTCTCATATTCCGCCTGACGGACGATGCTGCGAAAGGGCGTGATGCCGATGCCTCCTGCAAGAAAGACTGCCGGGCGGTCGGCTTTCCGGCGCAGTACCAGAGAGCCGCTCGGGCCGTCGATTTTGACCTCGATGCCCGCTGATGCTTTGCCAAGGACTCGCTTAAAGGCCGTATCCCTCATGCGCGTGGCAATCATCAGATCGTCTTCAAACGGGGCGCTGGCGATCGAGAACGCACGGGTGTTGCCTTCGCCGTCCGTTTCCGGTGGATCGATCAGCGTCAGATCGATCGACTGCCCGGGACGGAACTCGAATCCCTGCGGCTTGAGGAAGTGGAAAGCGATCGTGCCTTCCGCCACGACTTCGCTCCTCACCAGCCTCGAGCGATAAGGCGCCGGGTTGGTCATACTTCCTCCGCAGGAGTTCTGCGCCTCACCGGGGTATACGTTCCAGGAACGGCGCGAAAGCTGACCGCCAGCCGGTTCCATCCATTGATGGCAACGATGGCCAGGGTCAGGTCCCCCAGTTCCTTTTCGCCGAAGTACTCTCGGACGGACTCGTACAGCGCATCCGGCACCCGGCTCTCGCCGACCCGAGTCACGGCTTCCGTCCATGCGAGCGCTGCGCGTTCGCGCTCCGTGAAGAACGGCGCTTCTTCCCACACATTAACGGCATACAGCCGCTGCTCCGCTTCGCCTGCGGCTCGGGCATCCTTCGTGTGCATGTCCACGCAGTAGGCACAACCGTTGATCTGCGAGGCGCGCGGTCGCACCAGCTCAAGCAATGCCGGATCGAGACCGCATTGCCGGACATAGTTCTCAAGGCCGCGCATTGCGGCGATCCCATCGTGCGATGCCTTGCCGTAATCGATCCTGCCGATCATCGGTTTTTCCCCAGCGTCGATGGTTGCACATGAGATCAAATGTGGGCCAGATGACAATGGGTTCTGTTACCGGTACAGATCTTTCATGTCGGCCGCCAACCGAATTGGATGGTATGTCCGTGCTCCGGAGTGGTACAGGCACCCTATTGTGACTTCCCGCGCTCCGTGTGGAAATGAATCGAGAAGAAGGGAGCAACACCATGAAACCAACAGAAGTCCTGGAGCGCGAGCATCAGGTCATCGAGCAGGTCGCCGTTGCATGCGGAACCTGTGCAGCCGCCCTGAGAAAGGGGGTCCGGATCCCATTCGACATCCTGCGGAGCACAATCGCGTTCCTTCGTGTGTACGGTGATCAGTACCACAATCAGGAAGAGGAGCGGCTGTTTGCGCTGCTGCGTGAGAAAGGGGTTCCCGCGGGATGCTGTCCCATGGCAACGCTGGAACACGAGAAACAGAAGCTGGCGACGATGATCGATCAGCTTTCGGCAGCCGTGGACATTTACATCGAAAGCGCCGGCGCCGTGAACGCCACCCTCATCGATACGCTGCAGGCGTTATCGGAGTTCTATACGGACCACATCTGGAAAGAGAATTACCTCCTGCTGCCCATGGCCGACAAAGTGTTCACAGAGGCCGATCAGCAGGCATTGGCTCAGTCCTTGCGTGCCATCGACTCGGATCGGGGCGAGGCAGCACGGCAAATTGTCGAGCAGTTTAACGCAGCGATCTTCCAGTGCTCGGAGAGCGCATCGATCTGGGATCAGGCCGCCATCGCCTGATCCGCACAAACCAGATGACGGAAATCAGCAACGGAGGCTTCTTCATGCAAGATTCAATGATGTTTCCACGACGGGCTGCTCTGGACCACGGACTGCCACTGGGTGCTCCGGGAACGCTTCGCCGTCCGGCCGCTACCGGAGGGCCCGTTCTGGGGATCGATCTTGCCGCCGCGGCCTGCCAGCTGCAGCAGGAAAGCACCTGGTCCGGCAATCGAAATGCCGTAACGCTGGTGAAACACCGGGACTTCCGGCTTGTACTCACTGCTCTGAAGGCCGGCGCACGCCTCGCTCGGCACGGCGTACACGGGTCGGTTCTGATTCAGGTGCTTGCCGGCCTAGTCCGGGTCACAATTTATGGTCAGGATCTCAGCCTGACGGCCGGGCAGATCGTTTCGCTCGATCCGCAACTGGATCATGAAGTCACTGCGGTGGACGATGCATTTATCCTGATCACAATCGGCTGGAGCGAGTCAACAGCGTTTGGCGAGCTGGCTTCCAGGCCGCCGGATGACACATGGGACTGGCGCGCCGATGAGTCGGTGTGGAACTGACCGAAGTCAGCGAGCGCTCCACCTGTGCCAGATGAACACACGAATGCCCTATGGGTTTGCTTCAAGGAGCGCGGAAAGGCCGGGCATGTCGAGAATGACGATGTTGTGAGCCTCGACGTCGAGGAGGCCTTCGGCCTGAAGGCGCATCAGGTTGCGCGAGACGAGTTCGCGGACGGTGCCAAGCTGATGTGCCATTTCCTGATGAGTACCGGCGAGCTCGAACTCGATCCCGCGATCGGTCTTTTTGCCCGTAGCCTGCGCGAGACGGACGAGAGCGGCAACGAGACGCTGGCGAACAGTAGTGAAGGATAGCTCCTCGATGATGCCCACCAGCCTCCGAAGCCGCGCGCCCACAACAGCCAGCATTTTGAGGGCAACCTCGGGGTGCTGGAGACAGAAGCTGCGGAGGTCCGGCCGGGAAACGAAGAGGATCTGGGAATCTTCGACTGTGCTGGCTGAAGCCGGATATGGACCTCCGTCGAAAACTGGCAGCTCGGCAACGGATCCGCCCGGTCCTTCGACAGCGAGAACCTGCTCGCGCCCATTGGGCGAGCTTTTGAAAATGCGGAGCTTCCCCGATTCAATAATGTAGAGGCCGCGGCAGGGATCTCCTTCGGAAAACAGGAGTTCACCGTGGCCATAGCGCCTACGGACGAAATGAGCGGCGAGCATACGCACCTCATCGGGCGACAGACCGGAAAAGAGCGGGACAGAGGCAAGGGAGGCGGCGACGCTGCTGTGCTCATTCATCGGAGTGATTGTACGCAATTGGAACGAGTGAGTGACTTAAGTCGCAGCGGTAGGGCCGCATCGTCAGCGAGGATGCCAGTCAGGAGGCGATTATGTCTGCCGCTGAGACGACGGTCCGCGAGATTGCGCTGGAAAATCCGGCATCGATTCGCGTGTTTGAAAAGTTCGGGATTGATTATTGCTGCGGCGGACACAAGCTCCTGACGCAGGCCTGCAGAGAACGGGCGCTGGAACCGAGTGCGGTTTTGGCGGCCCTCGATGCCGCGAGGGAGCCGGCGGAGAAGCTTGGAATCGACTGGTCGAAGGTGGGGCTCGATTCCCTCTGCGAACATATTGTGACGAAGCATCATGCCTATGTCCGGGACGAGGTTCCGCGGCTGATGCAGTTTGCGCAACAGGTACTTGCACGGCATGGAGACCGGCATCCCGAGATGGTGGAGGTTCAGGAACTGGTGCGGGCGCTCGGCGAGGAACTGCTGGTGCATACCGGGAAGGAAGAGGCGGTACTGTTCCCGTACATCACGAATCTGGAGCGCAATCTGAGGCGGTGCGGGCCGCCGGCACTGGGCTGCTTTGGAACGGTGAAAATCCCGATCCGAGTGATGCTGGCCGATCACGAGGCCGCCGGAGAGATGATGGCCCAGATCCGCGAGGCGACCGGAAACTACACAGCCCCGTCCGACGCCTGCCCCACCTGGCAGGGGTTCTATCAGGCCCTCGACGAGTTTGAGCGTGATTTCCACCAGCACCTGCATCTCGAGAACAACATCCTGTTTCCCCGGGCGATCGAGCTGGAGGAGAGCTGCGGCTGAGGCGCCGCAAACAACCTGCTTCTCGTTTCGCGACTCAACAGAGACATCTCAGGAGAGCAGATGGAGCGGCGCGGCGTCGTTCATCGGCTGGAAAACTGGTCATCACCTTGCAGACCAGATTCATGGAGCGAGCGCGGTTCTTTCCTGGGTTCCGACGTCGCGCATATTCCTCGATTCCCGAGATCTTTGATTTCTGTCGCCCGGCGACTGGTCATTGACGATCCGTAGTGTCCTCCTGAGCGGAACAGTGAGTGATCAAGACTCGGGCCAATCGGATGGCGCCACAGCACCCTCCTGCCCGCAGATTCTGCAGGAGAGCCCACCGAGTTTAACTTCGCATTCTTCATCCTGGAAGGTCGCGGTTGACTGTTCCGGCGCAGTAGATGAGCCTGGCGTTGCGTTCTCGTGGGATGACTGCCGAGGTTGTTCCGGTCCCATCACATTTCTCCTGTTTATCGTCCTGGGACAGCGTAGGTCCGGCCGCAGGAATTTGCTATGGAACAGACGAACCTGGGACTGAGACAGATGTTTTGTCGCGCGGCATTCCCGGGGAGAGGAAATGGAGAGAGATGCCGCATCTCCTCTCGGTCAAAGAGGGTACAGGCACGGCGCCGATGCCCTGTAACGTTCAGCGTCCGTAATGTTTTGCGTTGATCTCCGCGTAGTGCTTCCACTTGTCCGGCAGATCGTCCGCCGCATAGATGGCGGATACCGGACAGACGGGAACGCAGGCGCCACAGTCGATACACTCCTGCGGATCGATATAGAGCTGCTGGGCTGTTTCATACTCCGATTCCCGCTTGCTGAGATGGATGCAATCTACAGGGCAGGCATCGACGCAGGCGGTGTCTTTTGTACCGATGCAGGGTTCAGCAATGACGTAGGCCATGGTTCAAACTCCTGCATTCAATATGGATCATCCTTTTTTCGCGGTCTGTGACAAAAGTCCCGGAAACCGCGCGAGTATTCTCCTAAGCTCCCTTCCAGATGGGTTTTTGCGAGGAGCCGCACCATGCTGGAAATGGAGTTATTTGGATTTTTGGCTCATACGGCGGATGCCGTGTTCGTCCTGTCGGATCAGGGCGAGATTGAATTCTGGAACAAAGCCGCAGAGCGGCTGATCGGATATCCAGCCGAAGAAGTGAAGGGCAAGACCTGCTATCAGGTGCTGCAGGGTACCGGAGCCCTGGGAACGCGAATTTGTCATGACGGCTGCAGCGTCCTCGAATGCGCTGCGAAAAATACCGATATCCCCAATTTTGATATGAGCGTAAAAACGCGCTCCGGGAAACGAATCTGGATCAACATGTCGACCATCACCTTCGACAATCCGCGAAACGGGCGCCGCTTGCTCGTACACCTGGCCCGCGATATCAGCGAGCAGAAGAAGACCGAACAGCTGGTTCACAAAATGCGTGATGTCGCTCAGCAGTTCAGCCAGATGGGCGATCAGGTCGGCAGGGTATCTCCGGTTGTCGAACTATCGGAGCAGGAGAAGCAGATTCTGAGGATGTTTTCAGAGGGCAAGACGCCGGCCAGTATTGCACGGGCCCTGACCATCAGCTCGCAGACACTGAGGAATCATCTGCACCACATCAACCAGAAGCTTCGCACGCATAATCGGCTGGAAGCGGTCATGCACGCGATCCACCGAAAGCTGATTTAGTGCGAGGAGCGCGGATTGCGGGTGAGTGCTGATGCAATCCGGCAAGTTGTTCGCTCGCTTGGGTTCTGAGACGGTGCCCCCGGTCAGATATTGGGCAACAGGTCGAAATATTCGTGGTCCTCGTTGCTGCCGCCCTCACCTTCTCCCAGCAGCTTTTCCGATTCCACGAATTCAATGCGCTCGATCCACTTCACCATCTTGTAGCCAAGCTGATTCTCTACGCGGAGACGCAGCGGCGCGCCGTAGACCGGCGGCAGCGGCGCCCCATTCATATCGAAGGCCAGTACGCACTCCGGTTTTAGCGCGTCATAAATGTTCTGTGTGTCGTAATACGACCCTCCGAAGAGCGACTCGCCAAACGAATGGAACGCAATGGTGTGCGCATAGGGCAGTGGTCGCACCAGTTCGATGAGCCGGCGCAGGGAGACACCTCCCCATTGTGCTATTCCGGACCATCCCTGGATGCAGTGGTGCATCGTAATGTTCTCTTCGGCTCCCAGAGCCCGCAACTGATCGAGGGACAATTCGACCGGATTCTCGACCAGGCCAGAGACCTTCAACCGGTAATCTCTGAAGTTCCCTTCGGCGAGTTGCTTCCAGTCTTCACGCGTCGGCATCTTGCCGTTCGGCCAGAAATACGGCGAAATCTGATCTTTCGTGTAGCGCTCGCTCGGCACCAGGCGATCCAGAGTGATCAGCTTTACCGGCTGGGTCAGAGCTTTCTGCGCATGCTGCAGGCCGCGCGGGAAGCGCCATGAGACGTGATGGGCCACGACCCAGCTCAAAACCACCACGCTGATACCAACCAGCCCCAGAATCATCCCCGTTGGGCGCAGATTATCCGTGCCGAGCACGATGTGGTTCATGTTTCTCCTGAACCCCGTCAGCACCACGAGCGTCACATGCACGATGACGAAACAGATAAATCCGATGAGGTTCAGAAAATGAATCGATCGGGCGGCCTGCCGACCTCCGAAGAGTTTCACGTATCCTGGCCAGCGGTTCACCAGAGCCGGAGACATGGCCATGCCGGTCAGGATCGCGAGCGGCGCCATGATGAAGATGGTGGCAAAATACGCAAGTTGCTGCAGAGCGTTGTACCCATAGAATCCATTCGGCTCCGGCGGCAGGCGAAAATTCGCATACTGCACGAACGTATTCCATGCGTCGAAGAGAACGGTCGGCGAAGTGGGTACCAGACGCCGCCATTGCTCGCTGGTCAGGAGGCCGCCAACAAAGAAGATCCCGGTCAGGACGAAGCCGTACACGCTGATGAAGTGCCATGAGCGAGCAACGCCGATGGTATGGCGGTAACCGGGAGTCGAAACCAGCGGCGAGAGATATCGTGCGTCGTCCTTGGCCGTCCAGATCCGATCTTTGGGGACACGCAGAGGCGTGAAACGGATCCATTCCGTGCCCGGCGTGCAATGATCGTTCCAGTAGAGGCGGGGATGGTCCATCAGAATCGACAGACCGCTGCGCATCAGCATGAAGATGAAAAAGATATTGAAGAAGTGACTCCACCGTATCCAGAACGGAAATCCGTGGGGTCCGGAGGGGCCTCCGGAAACAGACGCGGGGGTCGGCGCCAAATGAGGCAGGCCAAGGGCAGCATGCTGAATCCATGCCGCCGTTAGTGGCATGAGCACGAGAAGGATCAGGACCATCAGGGCTCGCCGGCTCATCCAGACGCGAAACCGCCGGTCCTCCGGATAAAAGACTGAGCGATGAGCATCATCGAACCGAATCATGAATAACCTGCTCCGGGGAAAATGGGGAAATCGAATCCGCCTGCTGAACCCAGTTTTATTTTCCAGCCGTGCGGGCTCAATGTGTTGCTCGTACCGCGCAGTAGTACGATTATTTCCGGACTCCACTAACGTGCTTTCGATGTCCCGTTCCGTTAGACCCGCCGCAGCCGGGTGATTTCTATACCATGCGATGCGACAGCTGACCCATGGCATGGAACATGCGGCTCCCGTCACACTTTGCTGAGGGACAGTCCCTGCGAGAGTGCCGATATTGCCTCCGATTGGCGTCGGCCGCTTCCATGAGGCAATCGGGGCCATACAACAACTCGCTCGAAATCCACGTATCGCAGGCATCCGTTCGCCCCGGAGGATTTCATGTCTCAGGTAAAGATCACGGTTGATGGGAAGGAAATCCACGCCGCGGCGGGTTCGCTGCTGATCAACGTTTGTAAGAGTGCGGGCATCGAGATTCCCTCCTTCTGTTACTATCCGGGACTCTCATTGCAGGGTGCCTGCCGCATGTGTCTGGTGGAGATCGCCAAAGTGCCCAAGATGCAGACGGCGTGCACGACCCCCGTGGCTGAAGGCATGGTGGTCACGACGGAGAGCCCGGTGGTGCGGCAGAGCCGCAAGGCGATGTTGGAGTTTGTGCTCCAGAATCATCCTCTGGATTGCCCGGTGTGCGACGCGGGCGGCCAATGCGAGTTCCAGGATGCAACGTTCCGTTACGGTGCTGCCGAATCACGCCTCGTCGACATCAAGAATCACCGCGACGAGCAGCAGTGGTCTCCAATCGTCTTTTTCGACCGTCCCCGCTGCATCATGTGCTATCGGTGCGTTCGCGTGTGTGGCGAGGGAATGGATGTTTGGGCCCTGGGCATTGCCAATCGCAATTCCTCCCAGCTGATCGTTCCAAACAAGGATGACCATCTGGAATGTGAAGAGTGTGGCATGTGCATCGACATCTGCCCGGTGGGAGCGCTGACTTCGGGCCCCTATCGCTATAAGACCCGACCTTGGGAGATGAAGCACGTTGGAACGATCTGCACCCATTGCGGAGACGGATGCACGACGACGCTTGGAGTTCGGCCCGTCGATGGCCGCATGAGGATCATTCGCGGGACGAACCGTGACAAGAGCGGCATCAACGGCGATTTTCTTTGCATCAAGGGCCGCTACGCCTTCGACTTCGTCGATCATCCGCAGCGCCTGACGACTCCTTTGGTGCGGGTCGACGGAGAACTGCGTCCGGCATCCTGGGATCACGCGCTGGCTGAGGCGGCAAGGCTGCTGGAGGAAGCGCGAAGGGAGCCCGGCGCAACCGGTGTGATCGGTTCAAATCATTCCACGAACGAGGAGAATTACATTCTCCAGAAATTCGCCAGAACCGTACTCCATACCAACAATATCGATCATCGCCGGACAGCCGATTTCACCGCACTCTTCAGCGCTCTCGCGGAATCCGGAGGAGAAACCGCCAGCATGGCCGAGGTCGCTGCCGCGCCGGCGATTCTGCTCATCGGGAGCGACCCCACCTATCGGCACCCTCTCCTGGCATGGCAGATCCGCCGTGCCGTTCGGCAGCACGGCGCGCGCGTCCATATCGTTCATTCACGAAGAATCAAACTCTGCCGGCAGGCCACCCAATTTATCGAAGTCCCAGCGGGCGGTGAAGCAGCTTTTGTGCAGTTGCTGCTGGCGAAACAGGAGAAAGGATTTGACCCAGGCTCCGCGCGGAATGGCGACCAGATCGCGCAAATGCTCGACAATCTGGGCCACGCATCCGGCGTTGTGATCGTCTTCGGATCCGAGCTGACAGGTACGGCGATTCGCAGCCTGGTGAGATTTGGAAGCTCTCTCTCCCACGCGAAATATATCTTTCTGGGCGATGGACCCAATTCCCGCGGCGCCGCCGACATGGGCCTACTTCCGGATCGGTTCCCCGGATACGAAACCGATCGTGAAAGGTGGAGCGGTTTCTGGAAGGCATCGATTCCTGAATGGCCAGGCATGAATTTGCAAAAGATGTTGCACGCGGCGGAAGCTGGTACCGTGTCGCTGCTCTATCTGGTAGGCGCCGATCCTGTGGGAGAGAGTCTCGTTGACGCCCGAGCACTGGGCAAAGCCCACCTGATCGTGCATGATCTGTTCCTTACCAGCACGGCGGCCGCCGCGGACGTTGTGTTTCCCACCGCATCGGTTTATGAAAAATCGGGGACATTTACAAACACCTGCGGTGATCTGCAGGTGCTCCGTAAGGCCGCGGATATGCCGGGAGTACGATCCGATCTCGAAATCATCCTGCATCTCGCACGCATGTTCGGTGCGGAGCTGACCGAATCCGGCAAAGGGCCACAGACTCGGGCGGAACTGGGCGAATCCCGAGGGGTCCAGTCGGGAGAGGTTGACCAGCACGCGGTATGGATGAGGGCGCAGCGCGCCAATCTCCGCGGCTCCCGCGACGATCCGGATGCGGTGCTCGGTGAAATTCAGCGAGCGTTGCCTGGTTATCAGGGAACCCCAGTGACCTTTCACGGGGTCGCGGCGTCATCCGAGGAATCATCTTTCGGTTCGAGCGAACCCGTCCAGCCCATGACTACGAACTCTTCTCATCTCCCTTCTTTGGGAGGTATTCGGCGACGCTCCGCTCCGTCATGGAACGCAGGCTTGTACTTCCAGGAGAACTGCCTCAGGACGATCCCGAGGAGGACGGTGCCTGATGAATGAGGCAAACCAAGAGGGCAGGATTCAGGCCGAAATCGCCGGTGGGTCGGCCGTCTCGTCGCATGAGGTAGCGCGCAAGGGAATGTACCTGCGGGGTTTCGAACTTGCGTGCCTGAACGGTTCGCTGGTTCGCCTCGCCTATTATCGTGACCGATCAGCTGTTGTTCTCGTTCTGAGTGACGAGCGTCCGGAAACCGAACGCCTGCTGACGGAGGTGGCTCAGCACTACGAGGAGATCAGGGAAAAGGACGCCGAGATACTGGCAATCGTGCACGGTTCTCGAGAACAGGCGGATGCATTCAAGCGTACCCTCCATCTCCCTTATCCAGTCTTGCTGGATGAAGATCTGACTGCATTACGAGTTAGGCGCAACAAGCGCACAGAAGCGCGATGCAGCTGCAGTCTGCATCACCGATCGATTTGGAGAGATTTTCGCTCTGTTCAGGACTGCGGAAGGAGTGGGCCTTCCGGAACTCAGGGAGATTCTGCGGAATCTGGAGTTCATCAGCTTTAAGTGTCCCGAATGCGAGCCACCGGAATGGCCCGCCTGACACGATCGCCCGGAGTTCTCGCTCCATCCAGAAAGCCGACACTTGGAAAGTCCATTCCAGGCGTGGAGCGGATTCGAAGAGAACCCCACAGACTCGTCCGATCCTGACAGTGGGCCATTCGACACGAACGATCGAAGAGTTCATCGCGCTCCTTGCAGCGCATAAGGTGAAGCAGCTGGTTGACGTGCGAACGATTACGCGCTCCCGACACAATCCGCAGTTCAACAGCGATCAACTGGCACAGTCACTCCTCGGAGCCGGGATTCGATATCTGCATATGACTGAGTTGGGCGGACTGCGACACGCCCGGCGAGATTCAATCAATGCCGCCTGGCGCAATCTCAGCTTCCGCGGATACGCCGACTATATGCAAACGCCCGAGTTCGAGAAAGGCCTCAACGACCTCATGCGACTGGCGCAGAAACGACGAACGGCGATCACGTGCGCGGAAGCCGTTCCCTGGCGCTGTCATCGCTCGCTGATCGCCGATGCTCTCGTTGCCCGTGGCACCGACGTGCGGGAGATCACCAGCCAGACGAGCGTTCGACCTCACACTTTGACGCCGTGGGCGCGGATCGAGCAGGGACGGATCACCTATCCCGCTGAGAATGCCAAGGGCGCGATGGCAGGTCGGACAGGCTCCACCACCGCGCCGGGGAAAAAGGCCCGCCGATAGGAAGCCGCGTCACCGGCCGGCACTTTGCTTTCCCGATGCCGAGGCGATCATCGGTCCCGGTCTCACGATGACAGTCCCCTTCATTCCGCTGCTTTCGTGGAGCACGCAAACATAGTGATAGGTCCCGGGTTTGTCGAATACGTGATAGAAGCTGGTCCCGGGCTGGACCAGTGGGGAGCCGAAGGGAATGCTGCCAGACGGAAAACTGACATCCACGCGGTTCAGCACTCTTTGCGGGTCATCCACCACGTTGTGGTAGTAGGCCGACCCGTTCTTCCAGACGACCTGCTGTCCGGCTGTGATCGTGATGGTTGCAGGTACGAATGACATCGAGCCCATCGTCACCATGCCGCCAATCGGGGCGTCGGGAGGCGCCAGCGCCTTTTCAATTTCGGCGACCGTCGTCTTTGATGAGCAAGTGTCGGCGATTGAATCAACCGTATCGACCACATAGCTGGGGATATGCGGATCCTCCACCAGGACGACGCTTCCAAAGTGCCCGGTCACATGGACCAGATGGCCGGCATTTTGAGAGAAGAGAAGCGGTTGCGCCTCCAGACGGTAGACTTTCTGCGAATGAAAGAGTTTCAGCATCGTCTTGCCGTCATTGAGTTCACTCATGCATCCGACGAGGCTATGACTGGAGTCGATCGTGGCCCTGAGATTGAAACGAGGCAGAACCGGAGCCGCGGCGACACCGTTATTATCCATAGTCGCAGGTGACATGCCCGCCATGGTTTCGGTGCCCGACGGTCCTGAAGAAATGACGGCGACCATGGACGGCGCTTCCGTCGCAGCTTTCAAATCAGCCGCGGTCATTCCGCTGATCTCCGCAGTTCCCATCGGCGGGGATGCCGGACCTTCATGCATCAGTGCGGTGTTCTCCTGCCCCTTCACGGTCAACACCGCCAGCAGCCCTTTGTCCATCCTTGCCATCGCGTGGTCCATCAGAGTGAACTTTCCCGGCATCTCCGCTTTCAGGTCCAGAATGGCCGCGTCACCGGGGGGCACGCCGGCCGTCTGAACCCCGTTCAGAGGAGCGGAAGTCAGGGAGCCAAACAAATAGACTTTCGTAAAGATCTCGCCAATCATGTGTTCCGAAGCGGTCGCGTTCGGTCCCGCATTTCCGAAGAAAATGCGCACCGTTTCTCCAACATTGGCGTGCAGTGGGAACTGGCTGCTGAGGGCGCCCACCGAACCGTTGTAGACAAAGTACTCGGGGCTCTCGTGCACCAGATTCTGTTCGCTGAATTGCTGCAGGCCTGATTTGCCTTTGGGAGCGCTCGTATAGATCTCCCCCTGCATGACGTAATATTCGTGATCCACATGCGGCAGGCCGCCGGGAGGCTCAATCAGAATCAGCCCGTACATGCCGTTAGCGATGTGATCGGCCACCATCGGTGTGCCGCAGTGGTAGACAAAGAGGCCCGGGATTGTGGCCTGGAATGAGAATGTCTTTGACTGCCCCGGAGGAACCTGCGAGAGAACCGCGCCGCCGCCGGGCCCGAGGGCCGCGTGCAGATCGATGGAGTGTACCATCATGTCGTTTTTGTCGTTTTGCAGGGTGACTTCGACGGTGTCGCCCTGGCGAACGCGAATAAAGGGTCCCGGAACCTTCCCATTGAAGGTCCAGTAACGATAGGTTGTGCCTGTGGACGGATCCAGCACGCCGGTAACCTCCCGGGCGGTAAGAACTACATGCACCACGCCGGCGGGGCGATCTCCGATCGGAGGCGGCAAGTCAGACGGATCCCGCACAATGTCGGCTGCCTGGATTGTGGATGCCGGGTGCGACTGATTCGTGCCATGGTCCGCCGCGAATGTCGTTGAACCGGCCGATGCAAGAAATACCGTAAGAATTAAAGAGAGAAACCTGCGATCCGAGATGGCTTTCATAATCCGCCTCTTTCTTCTTCCAGCTAACCGCAGATGAGAGGCTTGAGGCAGGGACTAAAGTCACAAGCCGGCTCTGACAATCGAACCCGGTGATTCGGGTTTCGACCGTGCAGAAACTGCGCCCGCAAGGATGCATCCCCTCAAAGCGCTTCGTTCTGCGGCAGCTGTATCCAGATTGAAGTGCGCGGCATTCAGGAACAATGAATCAGATGTACGGGAGTGATAGCACAACTGTGCCGGCTGGATTTCAACCCCGAGGGAGGGACAGAACTCCGGCAGGTGAGTCCGTCACCTGTCCTCCAGATCGCCTGCTGTCATTGCGCGGCAGATGAGATCGTGGAATGAGACCGATGGATTTCGGTGATGCGGAGGAGGGGCACAAGTGCGGGCCACCCCGTTTGGACGTGGCCCGCTTCGGAGAAGAGTCAGAGCAGCTTGACGGAGGTGACCTGGATCGTGTCGCCTTTCACGGTCCCGCTGACGTTGACGCGGAGGTGGTCGCTCTCTTTGGTGGACTTGAGCTGGGAGAGGATCTTCTGATTGCCGGCGTCGTCGAACTTGAGGTATTGGTTGTCGCTGGTGATGATGCCGAAGCCGCTGCCGGCGCACTTGAGGGCGCAGTCGCGGGTGTGGCTGTCGGGATTGGCGGCGACCCGGCGCGAGCAGTTGGTGTCCACGACGGGGACGTTTTTGAAGGTTTGCGCACCGGCGGGCAGAGCCACCAGGGCGACCAGGGCGAGGCGGATCAGGTTCTTCATGGATTCCTCCATACGGTTGGTGATGCGATTGGGTTATGAGGTCATGAGTTCCGACTTCAGGGAAGGGGCCGGCGTTGGCCCGAGCTGAGCGTCTTCGCGATAAGCGGTGACCCGGGATAGAGCAAAGGCGCCAACAGCAATCTCGAAATCGCGAACCGCGAGGTCGTAGAACATCCCGGTGGTGAGGAGATTGACAATGATGCCGAGAAGCCAGAGCCCAACAATGATGCTGCCGATCCGCGTGAAGCGGGTGAGCACGATGATGCCGGCGATGATCTCGACGGCGCCGACGACATGCATAAAGGTGGAGGGACTGAACGGGACTACTTTGGTGGCGAGAGGGCTGAGGTACATGGTCCAGTCGGTGAGCCGGTTGAAGTACTTGTCGAGACCGGCGAGGATGGGGCCGATGCCCAGGGCAAGGCGCAGGGCCCACCAGGCGGTATTGAGGCGGCGATCCATGGTTCCGGCTGGCATGGGGGTATCTCCTTGTCGTAATGGAGTGGCGGGAGCGCGGAAGGTTACAGGCAGAGGGGTGTAACCTTCGGTCGCCAGGCGACTCTATAGAGTGAGGCAGAAACGGATGGAACTGCTGGAAGCTGCGCGGGTGGAGGCATGGAGCGACGAACGCGTCGTGGAGCAGGTTCTGGCCGGAGAGACGGCGCTGTACGAGATCCTGATGCGCCGCTACAACCAGCGTCTGTACCGGGTAGTGCGGGCGATTCTGCGCGAGGACGACGAAACAGAAGACGTGATGCAGGATGCCTATGTGCGCGCGTTCCAGCATCTGGACCAGTTTGCGGGGCGTGCGGCGTTTTCGACGTGGCTGACGCGGATTGCGGTACATGAGGCGCTGGCGCGGCTCCGGCGGCGGAACCGATTCGCGTCTCTGGAGGCGGAGGATGGCGAGGGAGAGAGTGCGATGATGCCGGCGACAACGCTGCCGGATCCGGAGCAGAGCCGGCTGCACGACGAGGTGAGCGGATTGCTGGAAGAGACGATCCTGGCGCTGCCACCGATGTACCGGACGGTGGTAGTGCTGCGGGACGTGGAGGAACTGAGCACTGCGGAGACGGCCGAGGCGCTGGATATCTCAGAGGAGAACGTGAAGGTGCGGCTGCATCGCGGACGGGCGCTGGCTCGGAAGGCGCTGCTGTCACGCGTGGGCTCGTCGACCAGAGCGGCTTTTCCTTTCATGGGTAACCGGTGCGATCGGATTGTGGCAGCGGTGTTTGTACGCCTGGCGGGTGGCACGTTGTAACTAAGGGCAAAGGAGTGCGTGGCACGAGCAGATGAATGCTGGTTCTTACACTCGGACTCCCACGATGCAAATGGCACCCATATGCCCTCTGTATTTGCAAAAGACTCTCCGCATTGTTCCAATACGACGGCGGACGACCGGATCTCGGACAAGATTGAACGCAATCCTCAGACAGCCGCGGAGACCCTCATCCCGCAGCATGCGTCGCGGCTCGAGCAGATCCATCGCGGCTTCGCCAGTCCAGATCGGTTTCAGCCCGTGCCGTTCGAGTAAAGTCATCCATTCGCTCCTGCAGAGCGGTTGCACTCCGACGTGAAGTTCCCGCGACATCGCCGAGGCAATCTCACGTCGCTCATCCTCGGAGATGTCATCGGGGCGTAGGCAGAGTTCATGGATCCCATATCGCCCGCCGGGAGCGAGAAGGCGCACTGCTTCGGACACAATCCGCTCCTTCTGGTCGGCGGTCTGCATACTGAGCATCGCCTCGCCATATACCACAGTGGCCGAGCCACCGGGCAATCCCGAGTCCTCGGCCCGCGCCTGCACGACTTGTCCACGATTCCGTGGTAGTTGCGCCTGAAGGCGCTTCGCTGCCACAGGATCACGCTCGACAGCGCAATATCGCATGGGATTATCGCGCAACACCAAGCCAGCCGTGATCCCCAGCCCCGGAGCAAATTCGACGACGCGGTCCTTCTCGGAGATAGCCAAAACATCGAGCATCCGCCGCGTGAGGTCCAGCCCACCGGGACGAAGAACACGTTTGCCGGCACGCGCCAGCAGCCAATGGCCCTGCATCCGTTCGATGCGCTGGCCTTCGCCGGGAAGGGCGAGGGGCATATCCACGGCACATCCACACCTTTCAACAGTTTCGCCCATAGTTGGTCTCCGAAAGTTGCTATGCTGCTTTACCGCTCATGATCGAATCATGATGAGCAGCATCTTGAACTGGGAAATCGCCTGCACGGCGTGCGGCCGGTTGGCCGGCATCAGGATCGCCTCGCCGGCACTCAGTTGAGCAGGTTGGCCGTCGATCATGATTTCTGCTTTCCCGTCCAGAACGTATGCCAGCGCATCGAACGGCGCAGTATGTTCGCTGAGACTCTGCCCCTCATCGAAAGCGAACAGCGTCAGCGTTCCGGCAGTCCGAGAGATGATGGCGCGGCTGACGACTGCTCCGGGCTGATAGGCGGCCATCACAACCAGGGAAGTGACTTCGCCCGCTGCTATCTCCGTTCGCGTCGTTCGGGGCGAGGCGCCCTCCGTTTTCTCTTCACCTGCGGTCATTCACACCTCCCGGAGTGCAGCTCTCGGCCTCCATTACATGCCTTCCTGCTCTCGGCCACCGGTCATCTGCGGTCTCTGCCGGATCGGCGGCACGCATATCGGTTCTCTTAGTGCAACCATGTCCAAGTATTCTCGGTTGAGAAAGTTCAGGCAATGGGCTGTGCGTACTGCACGCTTCTACATTTGTACGTGCATCATCTCGATTCCTTAAGC